>NZ_JAUVEY010000038.1:0-14883 GCF_030594565.1 Methanococcoides sp. | reverse complement strand
CTTTAAGAAGAGGGTCAAGGCTTACAGCTCTTACATTAAAACCTACGGCTCCAACGGTATCAACAGCATTGACCTCAGTTTCAAAAAACTCAAGAGGAGCATCCGATAAGAACTCCTGCCGACCTCTTTCAACAAGCTTTACCGCAGCTGCATTCGTTTCTGTGTCCAGATTATAGCCACCGATCACTGCAAGACCGGCATTCTTTGCATTTTTGCTGGCAAATGCACTGTCAGTGATACCAGCCATTGGCGCAAGCGCAATGGGGTTTCTGAAAGTAACATAACCAACTTGCAGATCAAAAAGTTCATCGCTCACAATAATAGCCTCATTCAAATGATTTAGCATATCTTGCGCTGTAGAAGAAAGTAGTTACATATTAATGTAACGTTAGGTAAATAGATAGATACAGACGACAAAGGACCGATAATAGTACCAACATTACTAGCAGATAATAACATCAAAGATCAGAAAAAGAGGCTATAAAGTGGAACCAATCAAAATTGCAGCCATACAGATGGATATTTGTCATTGCAATAAACAAAAGAACATCGAAAAGGCCCTTCGTTTCTCAGAAGAAGCCGTTTCAAAAGGTGCTGATATTATCATCCTTCCAGAAGTGTTCTCCACGGGCTTTTGCTATGAAGACCTTGAGAAGGCAGCAGAATCAAGACCATACCCCACGATTGAAGAAATAGCAGCATTCTCTAAAAAGAACAAATGCATCATGATAGGTTCCATAATCGAAAAACATGGCTCCGAGAATAGAGAAACATATACAAATCTGGGCTTTTGCCTGGAAGACGGAGAACTTGTCGGGACCTACACAAAGACACATCCTTTCGGAAAGGAAAAAGGATATTTCGCATCAGGAGATCTCATCGAACCGATACACCTTAAAGAACGGGATCTGATAATTGGGTTGCAAATATGCTATGAGATAAGATTTCCTGAAATAGCAAGGAAGCTTTGTCTTTCAGGAGCTGACATGCTCATAACCATTGCAGAGTTCCCGAAACCAAGAGAACATCAGTGGAGAACACTTGCCACTGCACGTGCCATTGAAAATCAGATATTCCACATTGCCTGCAATCGCTCCGGTTCAGACCCTAATTCCACATTCTTTGGAGGCACCATGATAATTGACCCCCTTGGAAACGTAATGGCAGGTGCAAAGGATGAGGAATGTGTGATCATCGGGGAAATTGATACATCCCTTATGAGAAAAACAAGAAAAGCAATACCGGTTTTCGATGATCGCAGACCAGACCTATATTGAGGAAAGAATAAAGAAAGGGAAAAAACAAAGGCAATTGAGATATTCAGATCATTAACGAGCTCAGATATTAAAATTGACATCAAGCCCAAGAATGGTCCTTGCGCCGCCTGCAATATCACGTGCTATCTCAGCACAGCCTATGGCAGCACTCCATTTACCGAGCAATTCGGGCTTCAGGTCAAGATGAGAACCTATTCTTTCAGCAACGTAGTCAACTTCACCAACTGAACCTGCAAGGAAGACCTTGCCATGTGAACCGTGATCTTTCATCAGGACCTGTATTGCTGCAATTTCCATTGATGCGAATAAAGCGATCCGATCCAGTGCCAGGATGGCAGCACTTTCACCATTGACTGCAGCTTCGAGAAGTTCATCATTACCCGAATAAGGAGTGTGTTTCAACACACCTGCATTTATGAAGGCCTCGTTGGCACTGCATTTACCCGCATCGACATCCCTTATAGCCTCAAGATCGAGCGGACCATGCCGGGTTCCCGGTGCAAAGATACAAGCATCTATAGCACCTATGAGCTTACCAGCACAAACACCCACTGTAACAGTGTTGGAGCTTATGTCTGAGACCACAAGGTCATCTATGCCCTTGCATTTGGCATTGTAGGCTATGCCTATCTTCTCAGGACTTGTGGAATGGGAAAAGACGTTCAATCGGGGATCAGTATTGCTTTTTGCATGGATCCCGGGAATGAGGACAGCAGGCATAGGAGAATTCTTTATCGCATCGAAAACAAGCGTTCCGGCTCCTGTCTTTTTGCCAACACCCTCTATGCTCAGAACGCCCCTGGAATCGACATTGTCCATATCCTCGATGCTTACGATACCATCACCCATGGAATAGGTCACGGCTGCAAGTTCTATATCAGATATTCCGATATCAAGATGAGAAATGATCGAATCGATTATCTGAGCCTCGGACATGCCCGATACCTCTGTACGCGGCATTTCAAATGTTCGTACATTTCCCTTACCGATCCCGGCAAAACGCATTGCGTTAGTTCCGTGGTCAACTCCGATAAACATCGATCACACCTTGCCATCAGATGTCGAAAAGCATAGCATTAAGCTCTTCCAGCAGATGTAGCCCCTCTTCACGGGTAGCAACTGTTGTAACGATCCTAATTTCCTGAGCTGATGTCCCATGGGACAGAAGAAGACGGAGATTACCCCTCTCATCAGGATGTGGAAGTACCTTTGCGGTCAGATTGCCCCCAGGTGAGCTCTTACCCTTAACAGTGATCACGGAGGGAATGATACCCTTGACCTTTTCGTGCTGACTGATGATAGCAAGGATCTTTTTGCCCTGACGCTCACCAATGACAGTGGTGTGTGCACCATGAAGTTTCTCTTTCAACGATGCTTCCTTACTTTTGACGGTAGTATCATCCATGAACAAAATTTGGAAGAATCATATAAAACGTTAGTGGTCTACAGAAAGTAAAATTTAAAAAAAGATAGGATATGCACCAAAAGGTGCATTTTCAAGTATCAGAGATTCTGAACATCACTCATGTCAAGAAGCTTTATCTTCGCATCATCAAGGACCTTGACAGCCCCCCTGATATCGTTGACGCGAACAATGAGGAAAGCTTTCTCTGTCCTGGTAACGAAAGCATAAGCGTAATCGATGTTGATATCCCTCTCACCAAGGACCTCTGCAATCATACCAAGCTGACCGGGCACGTCTTCCATCTCCACACCAAGGACATTGGTCTCCGAGACGGTAAATCCGGAATCATGCAGCACCTTGTGAGCCAGATCAGGATCATCAACGACCATTCGGATTATACCGAAATCGCCTGCTTCAGCAATGGTGAACGCCCGGATGTTAATACCGGCACCTTTGAACTTGTCAGAAACGCTTGCAAGCCTCCCTGGCTTGTTCTCTGCAAATAATGAAATCTGTTTGATCATTTTATCTTCCATGAGATCGCCCCATATCCTAATTTAAATGATGTCTTCTAAAGCTTATAACTTTCTGTTGTCGATCACTTTCTTTGCCTTGCCCATAGAACGTGGCAATGAACCATGTTCCACAAGTTCCACCTTGACAGCAATGTTCAACACGCCCTTAAGGGCTGATGCCACCTTTTTCTCCAGGTTGATGATATCATTGACCTTGTCACTGAATGCCACATCGGTCATCTCGATCTGCACCTTCATGATATCAAGCTCATTTATCCTGTCCACGATGATCATGAAGTGTTCGCCAACTTCGGGTATCTTCATGAGCACAGACTCGACCTGTCCGGGGAACACATTGATACCACGGACAATGAGCATATCATCTGCACGACCAAGAACACGCATGATACGTGGATGTGTCCTCCCACATTCACATTCATCCCAGTTCAGTACAGTGATGTCACCTATGCGGTATCGTATGAGTGGCAATGCTTCCTTTACAAGTGTGGTTATCACAAGTTCACCGCGCTCGCCGTTTGGTACAGGCTCACCGGTGTCAGGATCTATGACCTCAACAAGGAACTGGTCTGCCCAGATGTGAATACCTTTCTGTTCCCGACATTCCGTGAAGAGAGGACCGCTAAGTTCGGATGTACCGAAGATATCATAGGCTTTGATACCTGCTGACTCCTCTATCCTCTTACGCATTTCCTCGGACCAGGGTTCAGCACCGAAAACACCTACACGCAGATCAGTATCGTCCTGGAAGCTTACGCCTGCACTCTTTGCAGCCTCGATCATGAAAAGGAAATATGAAGGAGTGCAACCGATAACGGTTGTTCCGAGATCCTGCATCAGTTCGATCTGCCTGTCAGTATTACCGGAACTTGCAGGCAATACCGTACAACCGGTCTCTTCTGCACCATAGTGCATACCCAGACCGCCTGTGAAAAGACCATAGCCATAACCTATCTGCATAACATCGTCGCGTCCGACACCAATTGATGTCATGGCACGGGCAAGAGATGTGGTCCATGCCTTTATGTCATTATCAGTATAACCGACAACTGTGGGTTTACCGGTAGTACCGGATGATACATGAAAGCGTACAAGTTTGTTATTGGGAACACAGAACATACCTGTGGGATACGTATCCCTCAGGTCCTTTTTGTACGTGAAAGGAAGCTTCGTGACATCATCGAGACTCTTGATGTCCTCTGGCCTTATTCCTGCATCATCAAATCGTTTTCTGTAAAATGGAGAATGCTCATAGACATATTTTACGAGGTTGCATAACTTCTCCCCCTGTATCTCCTTCAACTCTTCAACAGGCATTCTCTCGATCTGTGGATTCCAATATTCTATCATATTTATCACGCTATTGTCGATCAATACTGATGGTGGTTTGTTACAACCACTTATAGACTCAACGGGTTTTTCTTAGTTCTCAAAATTTCTTTCACCAACTCAACGCACTCGAAGAGAATAGTGTCCATATCAGCTACAACGTCTATCCCTGCTGCACCTGCATGACCGCCACCGGTTCCATCGTAGTGGCTACTGATCTCTTCCATGATCTTGCCAAGATTAACACCTGCATTGACAGCATCGCGTTTGGCGCGACCGCTTACTCTTATGTTATCGGATCTTGCAGTGCCTACAAAAGCAACATCTCCACCGATATTGATAAGCATGGAAGAAGCAGAACCACCAAAGGAACTTACGTTCGAAGTAACGACCAGCCAATCACCGACACGTTCAACGTCTGCCCGTGATGCGGTTTTAAGCATTGCGATCCTCATGGAGACATCCTGAGGTGTTGATGCCATAAGGTCGAGCACTTCTGCATATTCGACACCGCTTGAATCGATTATCTCAGAAAATGTCTTGAACGTCCTGCTCGTGGCATGCTTGAAATGACCTGTATCTGTCACGACCCCGGCCATGAGTCCGAGAGCCATGCGATGCATTATAGGTGCACCCATGCATTTCAGAACATCATAGACGATCTCCGCTACTGATGTGGCATTACGGTGAAGATAAAAAGACGCGTTCTCTGTCAGTGCAGTAGTTGCATGATGATCTATTACACAATAGTTGGTAAGTTTAATATCATTGAGCTGTGCGCTGGTAGATGTGTCTACGACCACTACCAGATCATAATCTTTAGGATCAGGATTATCTATTACATCTATCTCCAGTTTATCAACAAGTAATGCTGCAACTCTGTTACAGCCATCCACAAGCCCCACTTTGCCTCCGATAGCCTCAGATAATGCAAATGCACTACTTATGGCGTCCGGATCGGCATTTCGATGGCAGAGGTATAGGATATTGTGATAATCTAGGAGACGGTTGTAGAATCCAGCTTCGTCAACCTGCATTGCTACCTCTCATCCATTCAGACAGGACTGTCTGAAAAGGATAAAGGAGGGTTTACAAGGATCACTGTCCCTGAGTACCCATTGCCTGCTTAAGTTGTTCCTGAAGCTGGGTAAAACGCTTTGAGATGCGCTCTTCCTGGCGTGTGGTGGATTGAAGCCTAAGTGAAAGTGTCTCAAGTCTTTCTTTCAGCTTTGTGATGGTATCATCCTTGTTTGACTGGATCTGAAGGTCACCTACAGCCCTGTAGACAACAGCATCATCGGAAAGCTTTTCAAGCTCTTCCAGTGCCATTTCAGACTCTTTCTTCATAGATTCCATCTGGTTCTTCTGCATAGCAAGAGCCTGCGCCTGCTGCTGAACCTGCTGCAACTGTGCAAGCTGATTCTGTACTTGTGGGGGTATTTCTGAACTCATATTGGTTTCACCTGACCAGTCAATAAACCTGAAATGATTTTAATGTTTCTATCCAAGGTCCAGCAAAATAAAAAGCAGGGTCTCTCATACACCATTTATGGCATTCTTACCGACAGCACATACATCATGTGCTATTTGTATCAGACGAAGCCAGGTGTTGAGTGTGGAACGCATTGATATGATGTCATCAGCAGTGATATTCATCACAAGGGAGGCATCCCTGACCTTTACATCCACGATAGAACGTTCAGAGACCATGGTCCCAAGCTCAGGTAAGATGCAACGATATATAGCCTCTGCATTCTCTGTTACAAAAACAGATTCAGAAGCCATTTTCATTCAGATATCCCCATTTTGCGATAATTTTTGATATTTAGCCTGAAAAGCATATTATCACGATAAATGAATTCAAGATAATCATCGCTGGCAATAAGGCATTTTGAATCGTAATAACATTCCCCTTCAGGAATATCGAAATAATGGGAAAGCAACTCGAATAGCTCGCCATCACCATTTATTGAAGGCTCCAGCGCCTTAAGAGGAACATATTTGTAACCGTCTGGGTAAAATACGCTCAGGTGGATAGATAACAGTTCAGCGCCCTCGCCATCGTAGAACATAATGCTCCCAGGACTTCCGTGATAATCACCTATGACCATCAACATATCATCTTCACATAAAGTAACGATGTCCATCAGACCCATTTTTCCACGGGCCACATATTCGCAATTAAAAAAAGATGCCAAATACTTGCACATAGTGCGAGTATTGGCTGAAGGTTTGCGAGAAGAAGTGATTAGCATGACTTCTTACTCGACCTTAACCTTTTTGATCGATGATTGCGGCCTTTCTTTTACAAGTATACGGTGCCCGCAGTACGGACAGCGAATACCAGTATATCCATAGTCGATCTCGACTGGCCGCTTGCATCGTGTACACTTATAGTCCATATTGATTACTCAACCTGTTCAGTGGCTTTCTTAACAGTCCTCAACACAGTCTTACCGACTGTAGTAGCTGGGATGTAAGTACCGCCTGCAAAAGTATATCCACATTTTTTACATTTCCAGATGCCAGTCCCAACTCTCTTTACAGTCAGGCGTGCACAGCTTACACATTTGTGCGCTGCATGCATCTTCTCTTCGAGATCAGCAACCAACTTTCGGTCTCTTCTACCATAGCGTGTACCAAATCTTCCTGCAGACCTAGATACACGTCCTTTCTTAGTATATTTCTTTGCCATTATAAATATCTCCTTGAAGCAGATTCCTATTTATGATCGAGCTTATAATGATCGAGTATAATCGTTACGAGCCTTCATTGAATCAGAGACGATTCAGATGTTGAGGAGGTATTCCCCTCTGATTTGCGCTCCTATCTCACGTGATTTTTCAACGGACCTCAGGAAGTTCTCTTCTGAGAGCGTACCTGGACCGCTTTTCTGCATAGCACAGATCGAACCATCCTGATTGGTCACTATAGTGAGTCTTAGATCACTAACTGATTCCTCATTATTGGTCGCATCAATGACAAGTTCCCCTCCAATGTCAACAAAGGAGAGAGAGACCGGCATTTCGCAGATAGGCAGTTTTACGTCATCTCCACGACCTTCGCGTTCCCCTGGAACAGTTGCTGTCATAAGCGCCGCAATAGCACCGATTGAAGCAGCATCCAGTAAATTACCACTGTCGTTAAGCACATGAACATCTATGAAAACTATCCAGACCTCTACCCCTTCCGTAATACACAACTTGTTTAAATCAATTGCGCCTGATTCACGGATACCGCGGTCTACCACACGTGCCATTTCAATAGCTTTCTCTCGTGGTGGACCAGCTTCGAAGTTTGGTGAAGCTATAGGATTAAGCTCCATACTTGTGATAATGACGCCCTTGTCTGCAGAATCCGCGAACGGAGAGCCTACCTGCAGTTTGACACCGACAAGTACCTGCGTATCACCCAGCAAGACCTTTGCAGAGCCTTCTGCCTTATCAATGACATTGGTCTCAACTATCAGATCACGCACTTCATCGAACCCACGACCATCTTCACGCTGGCCTTTGAGAGCCAGATTGAACAAATAATCTTTTTTAAGTCTTGATATAGCTTCACTCATTTTTCTCACCCTCATCCTCATCGGACTCCGCGCCCTCTGGTTCTGAAGAGCTGTCACCCTCGGACTCAGTACCTTCATTTATCTCGAACTCAGAGACATCTTCCCCGAACAGGTCCTCAGCTTCATCAGAAGTATCCTCGACCTCATCATCCGTGAAAGCCTCTCCCTCATCCTGAAGTTCGAGGTCCTCATCCACTTCATCTTTAAGCTCGTCGTCCTCATCCTCAAGTGCGACTTCAGAAACTACCTCAGAAACTACTTCAACGTCCTCAGTTTCATCTTCAGAGGTTGCGACCTCAGCCTGAAGTTCAGCTTCCTTGAGGAGCTCCTCTTCGTCAGTAGTACCGAACTTTGATAAAAGGGCCTCTTTCTGGATAGCAAAGATCTGCTCACAGCCCTTCCTGGCCATTTCGATACCCTTAGCGATCTCATCAGCAGTAAGGTTACCATCCATCTGAAGTAAAGTGATCTCGCCATCCTCGGTCATTGCAATAGGCAGGTCAGCATCACCATAATTGTCTTCGGGTTTGTTAAGGTCGAGCACAAGCTGACCATCCACCTTTCCGACAGCACATGATGCAACCAGTCCCTTCATAGGAATACCTGCATCCACAAGTGCAAGTGTAGCAGCATTTATAGCTGCTGTCCTTGTACCTGCATCTGCCTGAAGGATCTCTGCAAACACATCAATAACAGCACCGGGATAGAACTGTTTCATAACAACAGGTTCGAATGCTTCTCCGCTTACCTTTGAGATCTCAGTACTCCTCCTGCTTGGACCAGGACGGATACGATCCTCCACAGAGAAAGCAGCCATATTATACCTATACCTTACAAGTGCTTCACTTGGACGCTGAAGCCTGCGTGGGTGAAGTTCCCTCGGGCCATAAACAGCTGCAAGGACCTTGTTGTTACCCCATTCAAGATAACAAGAGCCATCTGCTCTTGAGAGTACGCCCATTTCCACGGTCATTGGGCGGATCTCATCAACACGCCTACCGTCAAGACGAAGTCCATTCTCGTCAATAAATTTTTCCGGTTTATCACTCATATTTAATCTCCAATTTCATCTCATTCTCCCATCTGTAAACACAAAAGGTCTTAATCAGTCCCTTCAGGATCATTTTCCAGCAAGACATCGACCTTACGACTGGTCTCTTCGGTAACGTCATCATCTTCAAGGGACACACCAGCAACTTCCTCATCTACTAGCTGTTCTTCATCGGAACTCTCAGTCCCTTCCGGCCCACCCCTCAAAAAAATGCCGACCTTATCCGTTAAACCGGATATATGAGATTCACTTTCTATCATTTCGATCGCTGTTGTCAGACGATCCATATCGTTATCCCTACCATTGATCCAGATACGGCCGTTCTTTCCTACGAAAACATCACAATTCGACTCTTTCTTAAGAATAGACACCATTGAACCCCCGTGCCCGATGACACGTGGTACCTTTGCAGGCATAACTTCAATGATACGACCTTGTCTTAGGACCTTTGAGCCCTGTTCACGCATTGAAAGCTCTACTTTCATAGCCTTGCTGACATCTTTCACACGAACAACGACAGAATCCCCAATATCCATGAACTTCCTCATTTCAGAAGAATCAACACGTTTCGGAAATTCGGATACATGAAGTAGACCATCATAAGGAGAACCTGTTTCCATTATCCAGTTGGAAGGAGTAACATCAATGACTTTCACAATAATGAAATCCTTACGCGAAGGAATATATTTTCCAGAAAAGGGTACTACTGAAACCCTTCCCTTGAAATTCGCAACTCCATAAAGTAAAGAATATATATTTCCGTCTTTAACATAAGTGCCTGGCCCGGCCATTTCTTTCTTCTCAGAAAGCAATTGCCCGGGAATTACTATATTACGATCCATTAATTAACCTCTTACAAAAGTTTTGTTTCCGCATCACCTTTTGTCAGATGGTTCACAAGACCATAAAAGTCATTCTGCATGCCTGCAGGGATCTTGACAACCGCAACCCAGGAACCATCGTTCTGCCAGCTATCCCTGAGCATGGTCCCGAACTTTGCGATATCCCCATAGGATTTTGCTGCATAGTCTGAAGGGATCTTGACAGCGATCTCAACTTCTTCAAAACGAATAGGAATAATCGGTCTTATTGCCTTCATGACAATATTGACCTGCTCATCCACACTCTTCAGAGGATCGATATGGATCTTTGCCTCTTCCATTGCTTTTTCGATCCTTCCAGGAGGGTGAGGTGCCCTTGTCTGAGGATTTATCGCATTTTGTGCAATAGTGGAAATGACCTGTCTGGTCTTCTCCTCAAGAATATGTTTCCTCTGTTCCTTGGTAAGCTGAAGTTCGCCGTGTTTGATAATATACGCTGCGATCTCAAAAACGTCATCTGTCTGGAATGCATTGGTAAGATCGGATTCAGATGCATGGTCTCCCCTGCCAGAATCCTCGAAAACGGCCTCTACTGCAAGAACGTCCTCAATTTTAACATTGCCTCCTTTCTTGAACTCCAGAGCCCCGTCAGGATCCACAAGCACTTCATAATGTTTGCTGCCTTTCTTTAGCCTTGCAACCAATGATTCATCAAGAGATACCATACTCTAAACCCTCCTATATTACCCAATAATGCTCAAAAACACATTATTCGTCCTGCTGCTTTTCCTCATCTGCTGCTTCTTCAGTGGTTTCGTCAGCATCGTCTTCCTTATGTTTAGCAAGAATGGCTTCAACGTATGACTCGACCTCTTCAACGGGACATTTCCTGAACTGGCGGTCCTCAAGAGTGACCATGCCCACTTCAAGTGTTGCAGGATCGATCTTTACATCAGATGCCCTGTAAAGTGCTTCCATTCCAAGCATTACTGCTTCTTCCATGGTCATGTCATCACGATGCATTTCCTCGAAAGTTTCCATGAAAACATTTCTGCCTGCTCCGATAGCTGTTGCCTTATACTCAAGAAGTGCACCGCTAGGGTCACTTTCGAACAGCCTGGGTTTGAGGTCATCGACACCTGCTATCAAAAGTGCAGTACCATAAGGACGGACACCACCATATTGCGTGTATGTCTGTTTGTGGTCACATATCTTCTTTGACAGAACCTCAACACCGATAGGCTCATCATAGGTGGCCATGTTGATCTGAGCTTCCACTCTAGCCCTGTCCACGAGAGCACGTGCATCAGCAACAAGACCTGATGTTGCAACTCCGATATGCTCATCTATCTGGAATATCTTTTCGATGGATTCCGCTTCGATCAACCTGCTTGTGATCCTCTTGTCAACAATAAGGACAACACCGTCCTTTGCTTTAATTCCAGCAGCGGTAGTGCCTCTTTTAACGGCTTCCCTCGCATACTCTACCTGAAAAAGCCTTCCATCGGGACTAAAAACAGTAATTGCTCTATCATAACCCATTTGTGGTGCCATTTGCATGCTCTCTTATCTCCTACTAATTATTTTGTGATTCTAAAAAACGTATGAATAGAGTTTCTGTACATTCACCTAGTTCACTTGAAGTAATTCCAAATTATAATATATATGGCTGTTTATGTCTTTTCTTCAGGACTATATACAGTACACCCTTCTAAATACTTTGTTGTTGCTCCATGAACAGTCCCGGATATACCAAGAACATGAATTATCACCGGCTTGCCATCCACCGATGTAACCGAAGCAAGAACAGCACGGGTCATATCCATACGGTCCCGAAGACAACGTACAATACCTTTTGAATCCTCAAAGTCAAGTAACTTCATATCGCATTCACTTGAACCCTTATCGCCCACTAGCGAACTGGCACATGAGAATATCTCACGAAGGAGATCACTTCGATCGACCCTATTGCCACCTATAAGTTCAAATGCAAAATATCTGCGATCCTGACGCAAGGTCGGAGGAAGGACTTTCAGCTTCATTCATCCTCCTGAACAGAAAGAGAAGGCTCAAGTATCTCCACCCCTTCACAAACATAGTTCTTATCATGTCGTTTATTTTGAACTATCCCCAAAGGAGTTTCCGATAATGCCATAATGGCCTCATCCTTTTCCATTCCAAAAAGAACTGCAAGTGCAATGATCTCCCGAGGTGCACGCAGGCCAAAGATAGACGAAGCATTGCTTGTAAGCAACATTGGAACATCATATTTCCTTGAAAGTGCCAGATAATCCCTGAAATGAGATAGACTGTGCACACGTCTGCCGCCACGGGACATGATCAACGAATCAATATCAAATGCAATAGCAACATTATTTTCACTCGCAGATTTTGCAAGCACATGATTTAAGCCACTGCCCTTTGGAGTGGACGGGTGTAAAAGGACATCAACGTTCGAATTCTCCAATGCTGCACGATTAATTCCCTCATCGCCACCATGCACAGCCAGAACATCCACGTTATTGCGATATTTTCCAACAAGACCATGAAGTTTAGATGGATTGGAAGCCACAATCTCGACCGTACGAAAAATATCAAAACCTTCAATGCCATCAGATTTTAGCAGTCCCTCTGCCGTGGAATGATTGCTCAGACCGATCCCGGCAAAACCAAGATGCTTTGCCATTGAGACCAGTTCTTGTACCGTATTTTTTCCATCCGGCACAGAGTGAATACTAAGATCATAGAATGAACGTTCAGCCAAATAATTCCTCCACGATCCTGCCGGCATTAAGCCGATCCTTTGGATACGTTTCGATCTTCACCTTCACAATTATCGCATCCGATGAAGAGGATAACTTGATCTGGCCATTGAAAGCTGCCTGCTTGTCGAATCTCAGATGGAACATCTGGTCATCATCAAGACGGTCAGGCATCTCCTCACGAAGAAGTTCTACATCTTCAGGCGTCATGTTCGGTCTGACGAATGCGGCAAAGGCCTTTGTGTCGGGCTTGCGCTTGATAGTTGCACTGAACAGGGTAATAGGATTACCATGATACCCTTCGAAGACCATGGACTCAACGTACTTATCCGTATCAGTACACTTGCCCTTGTCAAATGAATTCAATAAAAAGAGATCCAGAGCAGATCTTACTCTGGACTCATCCTCAGTAGCATGTGCGCTTACACGCACAGAGATATAGTGGATCACTTTTTGCTTCTGTTAAGGTTTGATCTTACGCTTGGCCTGGTCTTCTCAGTACCGGTACCGCGCGTCTGCATGCCTCTGCCCTTGCGGCCTGCACTGGTCTTACCACGGAATACCCTACCGCTGTGAGCCTTGCCACAGATCCAGTTGAGGTTCTTGTCAGATTTGATGACAGGGTGGCTTGGGTCAACGAGAATTACCTCGTACCATTTCTGCTTACCATCTTCGCCCACCCAGTAAGAGTTAAGGACTTCCATGTTAGGGTACTTTCTTGCAGCACGCTCTTCAGAGATCCTCTGAATGCTCTTACCGACAGTGATCTTGTTCTTACCGGTGTGCTGAGTACGCCTTCCACGAATGTAACGGGACTTTCTCATGCTACCCCTTCGTACTTTTACACGAGCAACAACGATACCCTGCTTGGCCTTGTAACCAAGTGATCGTGCACGGTCGATACGTGTTGGGCGTTCTACTCTTGTAACAGAGCCTTCCTTTCTCCATACCTGAAGCCTTTCCCATCTAAGGTCACGGACGTAAGTCTCGTCAGGGTTCTTCCATGCATCTCTTATATATCCATAAAATGATTTTGACAATTTATTCACCTTGTTTCATGTTAGTTTCACGGTTCAGCTGAAGTTTTCAGCCACACTCCTACGGGACATTATCCCGACAATGAAACATCGATTAGTACGTACACTATGACATTTAAGTCTTTGTATCCAACAGGATTGAAAGGATGATGGCATACACCAATTAGAACAAAAGCAAGAAAAGAAAAACGTGGGGCTGAAGAAAAGTTGACAAACCTTATGGTCGAATATGATGAGAGTATCTCGAAAGTGAAATCATATGAAATTAAAAAAATGTAAGTTGAGAGATAACTCCCTCAACTAATTCTTAATAATAGGGCTCACCTATACGATACATATCTATCAGTTCACTGAGTTCTGCAATAGATATTGGGCCCTGTTTACGGTAGTCATCGATTGCCGCACTCACATCACCAATATCAATCAAATGGTCCTCGTTTTCATCGTACGGATTGTATGGAATTACATGGTCTGTAGCTGGTTCACCCCATCCGAAGTTCTGCGTGTACGTTGCAGCATTGCTGTATGTTCTGTCATCGTATACGAATTCACCAACCCATATACCAATACCGATCTCATTATAACTGGGGTTCAATATATTTGCCCTATGCCCAGCAGAATTCATAAGACCTTCATGAGCTATTGTAACACTTGGAGGTACCCTGAAAGCGATGTTCTCAGCATAGCTATAAGATTCATAGCCAGAGCTCCTGATCCTTGTAGAGAAAGAGGTACCATCGTACGAATTGTGGCTGAAATAATCCTTGTCTATCATCTCTTGACTGTGCTCACTTGCCACATCGTTAAGAAGAGAATTGAACCTAAAGGGATCAAGCCCATTTTCTTCGCGCTCCTGATTTATAAGGTCAAGCATCTGCTGTTCTTCCCCAGAATATGGATTATCAGCACTTGCTGCAGGGACAAGCAAACAAACCATTAGCAAGGAAACCAATAGGATATTTAATTTGTTCATTTTTCACTTACCGCCCAATATTAGAATTAGACTATTCGTTAATAATACCCTCATATTTATCAAATTGAGTTTATACAAAGTCGTTCGTCCTTTGCATTGAACAACTATATACATCTAATGCACACAA
>NZ_JAUVEY010000030.1:0-16364 GCF_030594565.1 Methanococcoides sp. | reverse complement strand
TCTCAGCATTGCGAAGAATGTCTTTATGGTCAATGCAAAATAGATCCCAGTTATTATTGTCTTTGAAGATACGTTTGACAGTAAGAAGCTGATTGGATGGATAAGTAGTAGTTTGCAATACTGAAATGAATTGGCTTAGACATAATCTAAATATTGCTTATAGGTACGAGAAGTTATAGATTATATACAATTAAAAATAGAAAAGATACAAGCATCAGAGCAGATGCTCTCCTATATCATCGGAAATGATGCGTTCACAATATGAACAGCGAAGAATGGTCCTCCGTCCATTGGAACTTACCGCAAACTTCGAGGTCACTGGTTCATTGCTATTAGAGATACAGTTCGGATTTATGCACCTGACAACGCCCTCGATCTGTGAATGGATATGAACAATATCTTTTTCAGAAACCTCGAAATCCCTTATGATATTGATGGTCGCATTAGGAGCTATCAGGGCTATCTTATCAACTTCTTCAACATTGAGTTCCCTGCCTTCGATCTTGACAACATCTTTTCGACCATGGACACTGGGTGCATTAATAAGTACACTTACAACCCTTGATGAAGAGCTTGGTATCTTCAATATCTTAAGAACGTTCAACGCCTGTCCGGCATTTATGTGATCTATCACAGTACCATTCTCAATGGGATGCACACGTATCTCACGTATTTGTTGATCTTCACTGCTCATTCCAATGCCCCCATAACAAGTGCAAGAAGTGCCATTCTGATCGGAACGCCATAGAATGACTGTTTGAAATAACACGCATGCTTAGTATTGTCCACCCTTGGATCTATCTCATTCGTCCTCGGCAGCGGATGCATTACCTTCAGCTCAGGTTTCGCTTTCTCAAGAAGTTCAGGAGTGATCAGCAGACTGTTGGCCACCTTACGATACTCCGCAGGATCTGGAAAACGCTCCTTCTGAACCCTTGTAGCATAAAGCACATCGATATCCTCAATGGCATCCTCGATAGATTCGGTCTCTGTAACCTTTATGTTCCTGCTCTTAAGGTCCTCGATGATCTCAGCAGGCAACCGCAACTCTTTCGGAGAAATAAGCGTTATCTCAGCACCATAAAGAGAAAGGGCATAGCAAAGCGAATGCACAGTCCGGCCATACTTCAGATCCCCCGCAAGAGCGATCTTCAAACCGTCCAGATGGCTTTCCCTGCGTATGGTATAAAGATCGAGGAATGTCTGCGTAGGATGATGCCCTGCACCATCCCCTGCATTCAGTATGGGAACCGATGAGAACTCCGAAGCAAGCTGTGCAGCTCCTTCTTTATTGTGCCTGAGAACTATTGCATTGGCATATCCATCCACCACACGAATGGTATCTGCAAGGGTCTCCCCTTTTGCAATTGAGCTTGCATCCACTGAACCAAGACTTAAGACATCCCCGCCAAGACGCATCATTGCGGTCTCAAAGGACATACGAGTTCTCGTACTTGGCTCAAAGAACATCACACCAAGCACCTTGCCCTTCAAAATATCTGACTTTGCCTTGTCCCTGGCTATGGGTTCAAGCATTTCTGCAGTATTGAGGACATGATCGATCATATCCCTTGAAAAGGATTTCATCGAAATGATATGCAAGTCTTTGAAGCTCATTCACCATGAAGAAGAATTGCATGAAATATAATGTTTGCCGATGATAGTTATAATCAGAAAAAAATATTAATATAATGTAGAGATGTATTCGTTCATTCATCAAGTTCAGCCAGGAACTTCACCCAGCCCTTTGCATCTTTAACTGTACACTTCCTAGCCTCTTCCTTGAATTTATGCATGCGCTCAGGACCTGGCAATTCCTCGATCTCCTTCAGGTCCATGACAGCACGCAAAAGCCCCGCAGTTTTATCGAAAATCTCTTTTGCATCCCCAACGGTCATCTTATCCGTACCCAGCATATGCTCAAAGGATCGTGCCTTCTCGGAAAGAGAAAGAATGCACTGTTCGATTCGTTCCTTATCAGCATCGTTCAAACTTGGCTTATTAATAAGCTCCCAGGTTATCTCATGAAGCGGGATCATTTTACCGTGAATTTCCACCTCATCAGGTATCCTTTCACCACACCAGAACAACTGACGATGAAGTCCCGCAAGGAACTTTTTGCGCTGCTTCTCAGTCAATATATCTTCTTCTACCATAATATGAGCTCATTAATAATGACTTACTTTTAACAAATAGCATCAACTATTAAGTATTATAACCATATACCCGGTTTGATTTATACTTATTCAACTACACTACGTAAGTTCCAAAGGGTGATCATATCAACACAATAATTCAAGTAGCTCTTGACCTGCTGGAAATAGACCGTTCCATCCAGATCGCAAAGGAAGCCGTCGAAGGAGGCATAGACTGGATCGAAGCAGGAACACCACTTATCAAGAGTGAAGGAATGAATGCCATTCGCCAACTAAGGAAATCATTCCCGAACCATACGATCCTTGCCGACATGAAAATAGCAGACACCGGTGCATTTGAAGTGGAGATGGCCGCCAAAGCCGGTGCGGATATTGTCATGCTCCTGGGAAATGCCGATGATTCCACAGTCCTTGATGCCGTCAGATCAGCACACAAATACGGAGTGAAGCTGATGGCCGACCTGATAATTGTCGAAGATCCGGTATCAAGGGCAATTGAACTGGAACTAATGGGTGTCGATTATATCAACATGCATACAGGGATCGATCAGCAAATGACCGGTAAGGATCCCACCCCCGTACTTGAGAAAATGACAACGTCAGTTAGCATTCCGGTAGCTGCCGCAGGAGGATTGGATGCTGCAAGTGCTGCAATGGCAGTAAAAGCAGGTGCAAGCATCGTTATCGTTGGAGGAAATATAACACAATCCGACAATGTGACCGGAGCTGCGAAAAAGATACGAGAAGCCGTTGATTCAAAAGATATTCCTGAAATAGCACATCAGACCCTCGAAGAAGAGATCCGACAACTATTATCAGAGGTATCCACCCCGAACATAACCGATGCAATGCACAGAAAAGGAGCCATGAAGGACATCCACACAATGGTTGCCGGAAAAAGGATGGTAGGTAAAGCCGTGACAGTCCAGACATTCGAAGGAGACTGGGCAAAAACTGTCGAAGCTATTGAAGTTGCCGGTGAAGGGGACGTAATTGTGATCTACAACGGAAGTAGACACATATCACCATGGGGAGGACTTGCCACCCTTAGCTGCCTTAACAAAGGCATAGCAGGAGTTGTCATCGATGGTCCAGTAAGGGATATCGAAGAGATAAGAGCGATAGGAGTTCCCGTCTTTGCCATCAGCAATGTACCTAATGCCGGTGACCCGAAGGGCTTTGGCGAAATTGGGGCATCCATACACTGCGGCTCACAAAATGTCAACCCCGGAGATTATATTGTCGGAGATGACAACGGAGTGGTCGTAATACCCAAAGAAAGAGCATATGAGATAGCAAGGCGTGCCAAGGAAGTTGAGAAGAACGAGAAACGTATCTATGAAGAGATAAAAAGAGGAAGCACGCTTTCTGAGGTCCTTAAGCTCAAAAAATGGGAGAAAATGTAAATGATAGAACTATTGAAGGTGCTTGTTTGTATGCCATTTCTCCTTTACTCCTGCTATTCGGATATTAAGACACGAAGGGTCACTAACAAGCTCTGGCCAATAATGCTCGGTGCAGCAGCCCCTTTAATCATCTATGATATCGCACGATATGGCATTCCCTACGTAAAATGGACACTCATATCGTTCATATTCATATTCGTGTTCGTGTACATATTGTTCTATTTCAGAGCCTTCGGTGGTGCCGATGCCAAAGTATTGATGGTGATATCATTGATACTACCCATCTATCCTGCACTGGATCTGATCAACTACCATTTGCCCTTAGCAGGTATGGCACCCATTGCCCTTTTCACATTCAGCGTCTTTGGGAACTCAGTCATACTCACAGTGGTCGTACCGCTGGGACTGTTCCTCTACAATCTCACACAGCCATCTCTGAAAGAGACACTTAAAAGACCTCATTACATGTTCCTTGGATACAGATCGTTGATCAAAGACCTTGAACGGCCCCACATTCGCCTCATTGAACAGTACGAAGAGAACGATGGGAATGTATCACATCGATTCACAACAGGAGGTATGCAGCTTGATGAGGACACGATAGCTACGATGAAAGAATATGATAGAAAAGGACTTATTGAGAAGAGGGTCTGGGTCACCCCCGGACTGCCATTCATGATACCAATAACAGCGGGCTTTATCAGTGCGGTGATCTATGGGGATCTTATATTCCAACTGACACGTCATTTCCTGTTATGAATTGGAATTCACTTGCTTCCTTTTTCAAAGGCAGCTATTTCTTCCATGAAAACGGAACCATATTTCTTTAACTTGACCTCACCGACACCCGTGATGCCAATGAACTCCTTTTCATTTGTCGGAAGCTTCGCAGCCATCTGCCTGAGACTGGTATCTGCAAATATGATATAAGGCGGGACATTCGCATCCACGGCAAGCCTTTTGCGCAGTTCCCGAAGCTTATCAAAGAGTTTCTTGTTCGGACGTGATATCGGCGTAGGGGCCCTCTTTGCCTTTCCCGGAACAGAGGTTCTTTTTTGAGTACTGGACTGTGTGGCCTTGCCCGAGGACCTACCCACCGTTGAGCCAAGCTTTTTCGAACCAGCATATGTAGGCCTGACGGTTGCAGAATTACCCGGCCTTGACACACTAACAGGTGCTTTCCGAGGTTTGGCAGCAGCTACCCCCATAGAACGCGTCAGATGTACCTCACCGCCCCCAAGGACGTCACGGCTCTTCTTGTTCAGAAGAAGTATGGGATATTTCCCTTCCTTCACATCAACATGACCCAGACGTATCATTTCCCTTGCCATTTCCACCCATTCGGACTTAATGTACCCGTCACCGGTGCCATAGCTTTTAAGGCGGTCATGTTTGTAGCTTATTATTTTCTTGGACTTAGAGCCTGTAAGGATATCCACGATATGCGTCAATCCAAACCGTTCATTGACCTCATCGACACAGGAAAGGAAGGTCCTTGCAACTTCGGACGCATCATAAGTGTCGCGCGGGTTCAAACAGACATCACAGCTTCCGCAATTGTCGGACTCCAGCTCCTCTCCAAAATAACGCAATAAGGCCTTCCTGCGACAGGAAGTGCTTTCACAATAATCAATCATTTCCTGCAACTTCGTCATTGCGATATCGCGTTCAGACTTTTTGGGTTTTTGATCAATTAAATATTTGATCTTGTACCAGTCAGCCCGACTGAAATACAAGATACATTCGCATTCAAGACCGTCACGCCCACCCCTGCCGGTTTCCTGATAATAGCCCTCCAGGTTCTTGGGAAGATCATAATGGATAACAAAACGAACGTTCGGTTTATCGATCCCCATACCAAAAGCAACAGTAGCCACAATGATATCGACATCATCCCTGATGAAACGTTCCTGATGATCCTGCCTTTTGGCATCGTTCAATCCTGCATGATAAGGAAGGGTATGAAATCCTTCACGGTTCAGTTTGGTGGAAACAGATTCAACACTCTTTCGGCTGTTGCAGTATATGATACCCGAATTTCCATCCTGGCCCTTAAGGTAACTTACCATGTCCCCATAGGTATTGTTCTTGGGTCTTATCTCATAGGAAAGGTTAGCACGATCAAAACTCGCCACATAAACAGAAGGAGAGACCAGATCAAGTTGTTTGATGGTATTTTCCTTTACCTTCGCAGTAGCTGTTGCGGTCAGGGCTATCACAGGAACATCAGGGTACTTCTTTTTCAAAAATCCCATACGCCGATATTCCGGCCTGAAATCATGTCCCCATTCAGAGATACAGTGGGCTTCATCGATCGCGAAAAGACTTACATTGACATGACTTAGCAGCTCCTGAGTGCTTTTCATGCAAAGGCGTTCAGGTGCGACATACAATATATCCACATGCCCTTCGACGATGGCACGGGTGGTTTTCTGAACTTCGTTATAACTTAACGTACTATTAAGATAAGCAGCCGAGATCCCATTGCTGACAAGTCCGTCCACCTGGTCCTTCATCAGAGAAATGAGAGGGGATACCACCACAGCAAGCCCATCAATTATGAGTGCAGGTATCTGGTAGCATATTGATTTGCCACCGCCGGTCGGCATTAATACAAAAACATCCTTTTTGTTCAGAACATCCTTGATAATATCCTCCTGAAGAGGACGGAATTCGCTGTAGCCAAAATATTTCTGGAGTGTCCTGTACATATTGATACCGAGATTAAGCTAGTGATACAATCCTGAAAATGTCTTTCACTATATTTAACATACAACCATGCAGGGTGAAAGTAATTGATATAGGATCATTGAGTTTTCCATCGATACTATTAAAACCAACAAACATATTAAAGCACAGTATTATTTAAGAAATTCACTAATATTGATCATCATCACATCATAACTGGAGTTCACATTCATGGTAAAAGTCGAGAAATTCATACCTAAGGCTATAGACAGGATCAAGGAACAAGCAAAAGGAAAGACCATAATCGCACTTTCCGGCGGCGTTGACAGTTCAGTTTGTGCAGTACTTGCATACCGGGCTATTGGAGATGATCTGATACCTATCTACATCGATACAGGTCTTATGAGAAAAGGTGAGACCAAAAGGATCAAAGAGATCTTTGAGGACATGAACCTGCAGACCATAGATGCAAAGGACCGCTTCCTTGAGGCGCTTGTCGGCATCAAAGACCCTGAAGAGAAAAGAAAGGTTGTCGGAGAGACATTCATTCGTGTCTTTGAAGAGGAAGCACGCGAAATAAATGCAGAATATCTCATTCAGGGAACTATCTATCCGGACAGGATCGAGTCTGACGGCGGCATCAAATCCCACCATAACGTCGGCGGATTACCAGAACACATCGACTTCAAGGGAATAATCGAGCCTATAGATGACCTTTACAAAGATGAAGTGCGTGAGGTCGCCTGGGCACTTGACCTTCCTGAAGAGATATGTGAGAGAATGCCATTCCCAGGACCTGGGCTTTCCGTAAGGATAATCGGAGAGGTCACTGAGGAAAAAGTAGATGTCGTACGTGAAGCGAATGCGATCGTAGAGGAAGAGCTCCTTGAGCAGTTCAAACCATGGCAGACATTTGCAGCCGTCATAGGAAAAGGAACCGGCGTCAAGGGAGATGTACGTGTACATGGCTGGATAATTGCCGTACGCGCTGTAGGTTCAAGGGATGGTATGACCGCAGAGGCACTTGAACTACCCTGGGAGACCCTCAGGAAGATCGAATCCAGGATCTCCGGCGAGATAGCATCAGTCGCAAGAGTACTTTACGACCTGTCACCAAAACCACCTGCAACTATCGAGTTCGAGTAAATGTCACTTAATAAAGCCGTATTAGATATACGTGAACGTCAGCGTATAAAGCCATCATCTAACGATTATCCTGCCGCAGTATGGAGAAGCACTGATCACTGTGACGGAAAGACAGTTGATACACTGACCATCATCTTCAAGACATCGGGCTGCTGGTGGGGAAAAGCTGGAGGCTGTACAATGTGCGGCTTCGTTTATGACAGTGCAAAGATACCCCCACAACCGGAAGAACTTGAAAGGCAGTTCGATAATGCAATGCAGAAGGGCGAGAAGTTTGAAAGTTTCATGGTGAAGATATTTACATCAGGAAGTTTCCTTGATGAAAATGAAGTGCCAGCCGAAACAAGAGCTAACATCCTGAGCAAACTGGCATCCGATGAACGTATCTTTAAGGTCCTTGTTGAGAGCAGACCTGAGTTCGTTACTGAAGAGACCCTGAAAGCCTGTAAAGAAGCACTCGGAGATACCTCATTTGAAGTTGCTATAGGGCTGGAGACAAGTTCAGACAATATACGGAAGAACTCCATAAATAAGGGATTCACGTTCGAGGATTATATTAAAGCCTCAAACCTGGCAAAGAACAACGATGTGAGCATGAAAGCATATCTGTTGCTGAAACCACCATTCCTGTCCGAAAAGGAAGCACTGGAAGACATTGTCAAAACTGTAGATGATGTTGCAGATCATGCTCAGACCATCTCGATAAACCTATGTAATGTCCAAAATGGTACATATGTGGAACAGCTCTGGCAAAGGAGCCAATACAGAACACCATGGCTTTGGAGTATCGTTGAGATCCTTAAACGTACAAAACAAAACCATCCTGACCTGGTCATAACTTCCGACCCCGTAGGTGCAGGCTCAAAACGTGGCCCTCACAATTGCAAGATATGCAGCAGGGACGTTTCGGATGCAGTACATTTGTTTTCACGTACCCAAGACCTAAAAGTGCTCGAAGGACTGACATGCGATTGCAAACAGACGTGGAAAAAAGTGCTCGAACTGGACGATTTTACCTATGGCAGTCCGATACTTGACAGATAAAACCAAAAAAAGATGAGAGGACACCCTTATTCGGTGTCCTTATACACCATCGTACCAATACCCTGATCGGTGAAAAGCTCCAGCAATACTGAATGGGATATGCTGCCATCGATGATGTGGACACGACCTACGCCTCCTTCAACACTTGCTTTTGCACTTCTCATCTTCGGGATCATACCGCCACCGATAATACCATCTTCTATCAGTTGTTCAACTTCATCCACACCGATGCGGGATATGCGTGTTGAGACATCGGTCTGATCTCTGAGAACACCAGGCACATCGGTCATAAGTATCAGTTTCTTTGCATTCAGAGCATCTGCGAGATCGCCTGCAACCGTATCAGCATTGATGTTAAGGGCATTGCCCTCTGAATCCATTGCTATTGGAGATATGACTGGAATATAATCATTCGCTATCACTATATTGATGATCTCCGGATCGATTATCTCAGTATCCCCAACCCAGCCAAGATCAACATCGTGTTCAACCTCTTCGATCAGGATTCTCTGAGTGCCCTTTTTCTTTGCCAATATCATCTTCCCATCCTTTCCGGAAAGACCGACGCCTTTACCGCCATGTTTGCCTATAAGGGAGACTATGCGGGTATTGATATTTCCGACAAGCACCATCCGGGCAATTTCCATGGTCTCATCGTCAGTTATCCTCAACCCACCCACAAATTCTGACTTTTTGCCCATGCGTTCCATCTTTTCGGTTATTTCCGGTCCGCCGCCATGAACGATCACAGGATGAATACCGACAAAGCGCAGGAGGACAATATCCTGGATGATATCACTCATTACCTGAGGATCGACCATGGCATGTCCGCCTACTTTGACGACCATAACAGAATCGTGGAATTCCCTTATGTAAGGAAGTGCCTCGATCAACACATTCTCTCTTTTTCCTGTCATATAGATACAATAAAGATTATACAGCGTATAAAGCTTTTTGATTTAAGGAACGTAAAAGAGAGCAGAATAAAGCTTGAAAGATAGGTCTAAAGTAATTATCAATAAAATTCAAAAAGAAGAACTTGCAGGTTCGAGTCAGAACCTACAATAATTGAAAATATTATACAGTTTCCAGTTTGATTATGCCTGGTTTCTGTTTCTTGACGAATGGCTTGTTGATCTTGTCAGGCATCCAGTCAGGTTTGTTCTTTGGTGCAGCGACCATTTCTTTCCAACCCACGAAAACATGGATCTTCTTAGTGCCGCGCTCACGAAGCATAATCTTTTCTGGCTTCTTTTTGGTACCCTTGCCCCTGTTAGCAACCTTAAGAGCTGCCTGACGTGGCTGTTTACCCGTGAATACGCCGCTTTCATTGCCTTTTTCGTCTCGTAACACAAAGTTTCTTGTTTCAGACATTTTATCACCTTACTAACCCGATATCGGTTATAGGTAGTTGTACTTACGAAATATAAATAGTTTTCTTTTAATGTTGCCTTTTGATTATGATTCTGGATGTGAAATAGCCCGACAAGCACATTTATAGATCAAAAATGATATCAAATCAAATATAAATATGAAATGTATAGAAATATATTAGCAAGTGTTGCGCCTGATAAAATACGACCATATAACAAAACATTTACATGCAATGAATCTGTTTGTGTTGGTTACTATTCAATAATAGATACGATCATTTACTTAATCCTTGTTCGAGGTTATAAATATGGAACTTCCAATTGCGCAATTTCCTGATGTACAGGCAAACAGACCAAAAATACCCATAAATCTTACACGTGTGGGTGTTACCGGAGTTAAAAAGCTTGTTGAGATTAAGAGAAAGGACAAACGTCCAATTGTACTAATCTCAACCTTTGAGATCTTTGTGGACCTACCTTCTGACCGTAAAGGTGCAAACCTTTCACGTAACTTCGAAGCCATGGATGAAGTTCTCGAAAAAGCCATCAATCTGCCAGTCTATGAGATAGAGGAACTCTGTAATGATGTTGCTAAAAGCCTTCTAAGGCGCCATGAATACGCCACTCGTTCAGAAGTACGTATGAAGAGTGAATATGTTGTCAAAAGGGAAGCGCCATCTACAAAAATGAAATGTCAAGAAGTAGTGGACATATTTGCAGAAGCGACCGCAACAAGACTTGAAGAGGGGGATATCGCTGTCAAGAAACTCATTGGAGCCGAGGTCGTTGGCATGACAGCATGCCCATGTGCACAGGAAATAATGAGGGACAACGCAAAAACTGCACTCCGGGAACTTGGAGTAGATCTTGAGACCGTCATGAACTTCCTGAACAAAGTTCCAATGGCTACCCACAACCAGAGAGGACGTGGAATTATCTCCCTCGAGGTCAGCGGTGACGTTGATGTCTCCCTTGAGACCATCATCAAGATAATTGAGAGTTCCATGAGTTCAAGCATCGTAGAGCTCTTAAAGCGCTCAGATGAAGCACTGGTAGTTGAAAGAGCACACCAGAACCCTAAGTTCGTGGAAGATTGTGTCAGAACAATGGCACAAAATATAGTCAGTGAATTCACCCATGTGCCTGACAGTGCACGCGTTACCATCAAGCAGATCAATGAAGAGAGCATACACAGACATAATGCATTTGCAGAAAGAGTTGCCCTTCTCGGTGATCTTAGAGACGAGATAAAAAATAATTGATGTGAGGAACAAATGAACGAAGTGCCCGAAACCGTTGATATCGATGGCAAGCCAATAAACGTTGGCAGCAATGTACGCTATATCAATACCGACACCATCGGAGTGATAGAGGAGATCATGACCGATGATGAAGGTACCTGGGCACTTCTTGATACCACACAATTATATTACAGGATAAACACACTGCAAATAACCGAAAAGGTATCGAGCAAAGGAAAGGAACACGTCCTTACAGAAGAGGAAACAAAGGAGCTTCTTAAAGCGCGTTCCGAAGCCGGTCAGGAAAAAGTAGAAGAAGTGTTCCAGGCAACTGGTGGCGGTTGATCACTCCGATCATCAACCAGATCAACAATTATAGAGTGCGCGTCCTTTTCGCAGCACTCAAGATAACTATTTTTAATACTCATTCACATCTTTATTAACATCGATTCTAACACTTTTTGATACAAGTTCAGTGTGTTACTGATCAAGTAGTGTCAATGATCTTATCCACTCACCTTTAGGCTCTCTTGAAGTCCCCACTACAAGTCTCTTAATGTCGCCCACCTGTTCAACTACGCCCTGTGCTTCGATCAATTCCCCTTTTAGAGCCTGACCGGCATAGGTGTGAGTGTATGAAAGGACATGATCTATCTCATCGTGGTCGATCTTGTAGATAGAAGGGTTATCGAATGCCAGTTCTGCATCGGTGACTATTGCTTCTATTTTTGCAGTACCGATGTCTTCGCCGCGGGAGATTGGCGAACTTATCTGATCCCAGTCTCGAACGAAAAGGAGATCAAAATATGTGCCACCGACCATTCCCCTGTTCCCTTTGCGCTTTTCGTGTAAAACGAATTCTTCAAAAGAGATCTCAGGGATACGTTTGTTGTAAATGCGACGCCACATATCCTCATCAATATCCTCAATGAATCCGCCCTTTGCCTTTGCAACTGCAATAGCATCCCTTGCCTTGAACCAGTCCTTGCCATATACAACAAAATCAACATCGGAAGTATCGTTCTGTAAGCCAGGAAGGACAGAGCCGGTAACACCCATCTTATCAATAGGTATACCGGCTGCATGCAATACTTCATAGACGGCTTTTACCCTCCCATCCTTTTTTATGAGTTCTGGAATAGGGTCTGAAGGATGGAGAATGACCTTTACCTGATCTTCAGGAACTACGTGGACATCCTGAACCCATTCAGGTCTGTTATTACGCATAAAATCAAAAGCAACATCGAAATCATATTTGCGATAATTCATCCCATTGAGCTGACGGTCCCCGGTCTCATCGGGCACATATCTTAGCACACACCTGACACCTTCAGGATGGAAATAGTCTGCAACCGCAAATATCCAGTCGTCTTTGGAAATTATAAAATCTCTGATACGTGCTTTGATCATTATTATCTTCCTGGTTTAGTTAGAGCTAGACAAATGTACTTGGGATCAATAAATGCTTACATTGATCAATCGAATTATGAAAGTTCCAATGAAAGAGCTATTTCGTCACAATCCGGGAACTTATGACATTTGATGCAACCAATCCATATTTTGTGCGGGAGAGTTGCCTTTTCCACACGTTTGAAATGATTTTTCTCAAAAAAGACAGTTGCATACGTCAATGTGAAGACAGAGGTAGCCCCGAGTTCACGAGCATCATCAAGGCATGCATCTAACAATTTAGTGCCAATACCTTTTCCCCTATATTCCGGAAGAATAGCAAAGGACAGGATCTCTGCAAGATCAGCCCACAGTACCTGCAAACCACAGCAACCTACAACATCGCCATCGATATCGTAAACATAGAAATTACGTATGGACTCATAGAGATCACTGACAGAACGATGGAGCATCAGCTCCTGCTTTGCATAAAAACTGATGATGCTTTTAATCGCATCAACATCATTTAATGTGGCTTTCCGGATCAAATCACAAGCTCCTTAACCTGAAAACATTATCAGAAGAATAATGGCGGGCGTGAAGGGATTTGAACCCCTGATTTACAGCTTAGGAGGCTGCCGCCATATCCTGGCTAGGCCACACGCCCTCGAGTAACCCCTGTAATGTCAATCAATATTTTAAATCTATTGGTCAAAATGCATTGCAACAGAAAGATATGCAAAATGATGAACATAGCGATACAAATGTGGTAATATCTATATGAAAAAAAATAAAACGGTAGAAATGATTTTATGATAAAGTTATAAAAAACAGATTTTTAACAAAACCTATAAATAAGATGCATCATTATGATGAACTGCGCGAAATGCCCAAATGGAGATGACAAAAATGAAGATAGTACATGCCCAAACCGTTCTTGCAGAAGAACAATTATTAGCATTAAAAGATAAATGCAACAACACATCAACTAAAGAGGCACTTAGCATTGCAGTAGAACACTATCTTGAATGCGAATACACAGAGATGAACGAAGATATGTGGACAAAGAAACTTGAGAAGATCGTTCAGAAGAAGAAAGAACAGAAGGCTTAAACGTTCTTATTTTTGTTGTGTGGACCAAAACACAAGTTGTTCACATAACGAACACTTACTTATTACGTACTTATTACGTACTTATTATTTACTTAGTCGCCCACTTAATTGCTTACCTATTCGAATACTTCACTCTTTTTACCGACCTATCAGCAGAAGCTCTTCGACCTCTGATGAAATTTCGATTTCACCCAGCAGACCTAATTGAAATACCACCCAAAGCCATAGCTCGATAAGATTAGCAATATAGGTATGAGGAGTGGTGAATAATAGATCGGAAATTTATGGATAAAGATATTTGAACTAAACAATGGATCTTCTGAATATATATGAGTTAAATAATAGATGAATAGATACTATATGATTAGATATTACGCAGAATATATGCCAACATTCTTCCTTAAAATAAAAATAGTGATACTATGACAGGTAAACTAGGTTCAGTTCTTGAAAAGAAAGGTCCGATAAAGAAGATAGGCGTCCTTGGAATGGGCTATGTGGGCATTCCTGCCGCTGCTTTATTTGCAGATTCTGAAAAGTTCGATCTTGTTCTTGGGTTCCAGAGGGATTCGCCCAGTTCCGGTTACAAGATAGAGATGCTGAACAAAGGGGAAAGTCCATTAAAAGGAGAAGAACCCGGTCTAGAGGACCTACTTAGAAAGGTTGTGGATACAAAGAAATTCGAATGTACCCCAGACTTTTCAAGAATATCCGAACTTGATGCTGTAACGTTGGCCATACAGACCCCATTTAAGAACCCTGCAGACCTCACCCCTGATTTTGGAGCACTCATCGAAGGCATCCGCAATGTAGGGAAATATCTCAAAAAAGGAATGCTCGTAGTACTGGAATCCACAATAACACCCGGAACAACGGACACTCTTGCAAGGCAGATCCTTGAAGAGGAGTCCGGACTTAAAGCAGGAGAGGATTTTGCACTTGCGCACGCCCCCGAAAGAGTGATGGTCGGACGCCTTTTAAAGAACATACAGGAACATGACCGTATCGTAGGAGGTATTGATGATACCAGTACGAAAAGAGCTGTGGAACTCTACAGTCCTGTTCTGACAAAAGGAAAGATCATACCCATGACAGCAACTGCTGCCGAAGTTACGAAGACCGCAGAGAACACGTTCAGAGACCTTCAAATAGCAGCTATCAACCAGCTTGCATTATATTGTGAAGCAATGAGCATCAACGTATATGATGTGAGAGCAGGCATCGATAGCCTTAAAGGGGAAGGCATTACCCGAGCCGTGCTTTACCCGGGCGCAGGAGTAGGAGGGCATTGCCTCACTAAAGATACATACCATCTTGAAAGAGGGGTCACAACGAGCAGTGGTGAACTTGACTATCCTGAAAACACAGATTCCATTTTTGTACTTGCAAGGAAAGTTAACGACTTTATGCCAAACCACATGTACTACCTTACACAAGAAGCCCTGAAGCGCATAGGTAAAGATGTGAAAGGATCGAAGGTCGCAATCTTGGGATGGGCCTTTATAAATGATTCAGATGATGCGAGAAACCCACCGTCCGAACCATACAGAAGTCTCCTGATCGAGAACGGTGCTGAAGTGATGGTACATGACCCTCACGTCCTGAACTATCCCGAGGTAGAGATAATGAAAGACATCGATGAAGTTATGGAAAATGCCGACGTCATTGCAATCCTGACAGGACATTCGGATTACTTCAAACTCGACCCATCAGTGCTTAGATCAGTGACAGGAAAGAAGAACACTGTGATCGTGGATGGAAGGAATGTTCTCGACCCGGATGCATTTATCGATAATGGATTCGTTTACAAGGGCATTGGCAGGGGCGACAAGAACGAACATCCCATCATTTGATATGATGTTAAATTTGGCTTTGTAGAAAACCTCTAAATCTTGATTTCCCCGTAGTTGATTTAGGTAAGAGTTCTACAGAGTCGAAATACAAAAAACTTAAAAGAAAATGAAACATAACAAAAATCATGAATATGAAAGAATTTATTAAGCCAACAAAACAAAAAATCTATAGTTTCATTATCTTAATAATAGGTTTGAACATTTTCCCTATCCTTATTAAATTATTTTTCACAATTTTTGTCGCAAGGACGCTTGGACCAGTAAAATATGCAGATTTCTTGATTTTTAAAAGTACTAATATTCCATACATTCTAACTACAACTGTAACTTATTTTGTATGGCTTTATTTAATTACATCTATAATTGTAAATATCAATAAAAAGAAGGCTCTGTAAAAATCCTAATTCAGATTTTATTTTTAAACGAATTCATGCTTAGAATATTAAGAAGGTATTAGGATTTCTACAGAGTCGAAAATTTCTTATTTTAAAAAAAGAGGCAGTTGAAAGAACTGATAACTCAAACGAATATTAAATTTTTTTACATAATAAACAATATAGTTATACTTTTATAATTATATCCAATATTTCCCTGCAAATCTATGCAGGATCGGAAATCGTGACCAATACAGGCTATTTATATAGATCGTTCTTTAAAAAAAATACAAAAAACGATAGCAAATGCTCATATAAAGTTCGGCAGACAAAAACTCAGAGATCTATCATATTCATGTGCTCCACATGTGAAAATTCATCCACATTGAACGATCAGGCCTGTCGTGAACAGATACTTTCAGCACTCCTTAGAGAACCATTTGCTGATGATTTCCTCACGTATTGCAAAAAAGAAGGAAATGATGATGCTAAACTTTTTGTAGAGGTATTTGATACTTATGAGAAAATCATTGTTGGAAATAGTGACCTTAACGATAAAATCTCTGGATACATAAAATGGG
>NZ_JAUVEY010000151.1:0-5271 GCF_030594565.1 Methanococcoides sp. | reverse complement strand
AGGAAAAGTTCACCGTCACTCCGGAAGATATCGCTGAAGGCGTGATGCGCAACCGTTCCTATCTTCTGCTCATTGGTCTTGGCAGAAAAGGTCTTCCAAAGAAATTGTATTCCCTTACAGACCATCATCTTGACATTACCTGTGATGGTATCTCCCTTGAGACGTGTACTGCCATGGGTATAATACCGGCTTACATTATGGGTATAGTCAATACCAGAAAGAAGCTGGAGAATAAACAGAACCGGGGGTACTGAAAAATGGGATCTGTGTCTCAGGTATCCATTGTAAGGTGTACTGATTATTCGGATGCAAAGGATGCGGTCAGAGAGGCCATAGGTCTTATAGGTGGGCTGGAAGGTATTATTTTTCCGGGAGCGAAGGTCCTTTTAAAACCAAATATCCTTGCTGCAGTTCCTCCTGAGAAAGCTGTAACTACACACCCGGCCATTGTCGAGGCTATGTGTGAACTTGTCATTGAGGCAGGGGGTGTCCCTATTGTAGGGGATGGTGCTGGCATAAGTCATCCGGGTGTTACTGATGAAGCTCTTGATATATCCGGTATAAGGGAAGCTGCACAAAGGGGGGGTGCAGAGGTCTTGAGCTTCGAGATTTCAGGTTATGTTCCTGTGGACGTTGAGAACTCGGTACAGCTTTCACATATCTATTATGCAAAACCGGTCCTGGAGGCAGATGTTGTCATCTCTCTTCCAAAGCTCAAGACCCATGAACTGACAAAGTATACTGGTGCTGTGAAAAATATGTTTGGTGCTCTTCCGTTGAAGTTCAGGAAACAGGCACATGTGCTTGGAAAGATGGACATGTTCGCTGATGCGCTTGTTGATGTCTATTCTGTGAAGGTACCTCATCTTGCTGTGATGGATGGGGTGGTGGGAATGGAAGGCAACGGTCCTGCACTTGGTCATCCTGTTAGCTCTGATCTTGTGATGGCAAGCTTTGATCCTGCTTCTCTTGATATTGTGGCTTCAAAGGTTATTGGTCTTGATCCTCTGACGGTTCCTACGAATGTTGCTGCCCTCAATAGAGGATTCGGTCATCCTGAGCCTGATGTGGTGGGTTTGCCTCTTGATGAGGCGAGGGTCGAGTTTGCAATGCCAGGGGTGACACTTGTTGGAAGTATGCCTTCTTTCATCGTGAGCCGTTTTGGGAACCTGTTCACTATAAGACCATTCATTGATCCTTTTTCATGTACTCTTTGTGGGGCTTGTGTTCTGAACTGCTCTGCGAAAGCTATAGAACAGGAAGACGGGGAACTGCAAATAAATAAGAAAAAGTGTATCCTATGCTATTGTTGTCGCGAACTGTGTCCTTCAGGTGCAGTTGAAATGAAGCGCTCCTTTTTTGCAAAGGTATTGCTAAAAATAAGAAATAGGAGTTAAGCGGGAATGCCCGCTTATCAATCCTTTAACTGACATACCTGACTTTTGCGTAACCAGTCGATGTCAGCCTGGTAGAGCTCACGCAGGTCTTTAAGTCCCAGTTTTAACATTGCCACACGGCTTACGCCAAGGCCCCATGCCAGTACTGGCTGTTTGATGCCCAGGGGTTCGGTAACTTCTTTACGGAACACTCCGGCTCCCCCAAGTTCCACCCAGCCAAGTCCATCGATGTATACTTCAGGCTCGACACTGGGTTCGGTGTATGGGAAGTATCCGGGTCTGAACCTGACATCCTCGAATCCCATCCTGTGGTAGAACTCTTCAAGACATCCGAGAAGGTTTGCAAAGGACATGTTCTCGTCCATGATAACGCCTTCGAGCTGCTCGAATTCAGGGGTATGTGTCGGATCGATGGTCTCACGGCGGTATGCCCTGTCGATACAGAACGCTTTTACAGGCGGGTTTGGATTGTCTGTAAGGTACTTGATGGTAACAGCAGTCGTGTGGGTTCTCAGAACATCGCGTTTTGCGATATCTTCGCTCCATTTACCGCCCCATCCGGTAGATTGAAGGTCTCCTCCATGCTCATGCATGTCGCATATTCCTTCTTTGTATTCTTCCGGGAGCTCTGATGTTGTGTCCAAGTGGAACGTGTCCTGCATTTCACGTGCGGGATGGTCCTGTGGCTGGAACAGTGCATCGAAATTCCAGAATGAACTTTGCACGACATCGCCTTTAATCTCTGTGAATCCCATTTCCAGGAAGATCTGGCGCATCTGGTCTATAAGACGCTGGTACGGGTGGATCTTTGCACCGTACACTGGTTTTGGCGGGGTCTGTATGTTGTAAGGTCTGAACTTCTTTCCTTTCCAGTCTCCGCTCTTCAATAATTGGGATGTTATCTGTGTGATCTCTTCTTCAATGGTGATGCCGGCTTTGACCAGCTGGCGCCCCTCATCGGTGATGGACACTGTGCGGGCCTTGTCTTCGGTCTTTGATACCAGCTTTCGTTTGACGAGGTCCTTTATGGTGTTCTGGTCAGTGCCTATCTCTTCGAGGGTCTGGCTATCTTCCTTGAAGCTTGCAATGGCTTTCTCGTCTTCGCCAATATCGGAATTTCCGGTAGGGACCACCATTCCTTTCTCGATGTTCGCCCAATTTTTCCTGCGAAGCCATCCTGTTGCGATACCCACCATCTTTGGAGATAGCTTTTCTTTAAGTTCGTCCATGGATGTCGGCTCAGAGAGGCAGTTCATTATCTGTCTTTCAGGCAGTCCTTCTTCCGCATAGGTAAGGCCTTCTGACGTGAGTGAATATATCTCGGTGACAACATCGGTCACTTCTGTCAGCCCGTTCTCTGAGAGCGAAAATGCGGATTGCATGGCAGTTTCCACTTTCATGGACGTTTTTTCTGCAAGCTCTTCCGGAGTTGTGGATGTGAGTTCATCCATTGCGATAAGCACATTCTTGTCATTGGTTGTAAGGTTATAATCGGTCATGGGGATCATTTCCTTTCTTTATAATCCATAATCGTCCAGTCTTTCTTTCGCGAGCTCACGTTTTTCCTGATGGTCTGTCAGGAATTCTTCCATAAGCTCTGATGCAAGGGCTTTACATGTACCGCACATACGCTTGCCACAGATACATTCATCGTATATCTCTGCCAGCTCTTTATCGTCTTCCACAAGGTGGAACATCAATAGTTCGTACACTGAGCATTTGTCCGCTTCACCGCCGAGCTTTTTCTGCTCTTCCAGGCTCACCCTTCCGCCGGTCTTTGCACGTTTTACTTTCTTTGCAGCCAGCTTCGGGTCTTCTTTTAGTGAAATGAGGCTTTCCGGAATACTGCTGGACATTTTACCGCCTTGCAAGCCTGACATGAACCTATGGTAGGTGGAGGAAGGTGGTACAAAAGCATAACCTCCGTTCTCGATCTCGACATCTCTTACCGTCTCAAGGAGCTTATTATAGTCATCTGCTCCGTAGACATCGATGTGTCCTTCGAAAAGCTTGGTGTCCCAGGGCAATCTTTCTGCTATCTCTGCAAGGGAACCTTCCGGTGCGGCTTTGCTACGTACGCTGAAGAACTTGTTCTTGTCCTTGTCTTCGCGTCCCTCTATCCTGAACATGTTCATTTTGTGTGCAAGTCCACGGGTGAGGCGCATATGTGGGTCCTGGTCAGCTCCCACTGGGATCACCGTAGGTTTAGGTCCGCCGTACTCGGAAAGTTGCGGCTGGAGGATATCAGCACTTTGGGTGATCGCACTAACCATGTGTGCTACATTGGTCTCTCCGCTGAATCCATAGATGGCACTGAGTTCTGAGAAGTTCGCCTTGGCACTGAGTTCGAATGCAAGGTCCTTCACATTTTCGGATTCGGACTGGAAGTAAATATGTCCGTCCGGTTCAAATCCAAGGGCAATGAGGCTTACAATGTAATCTTCTATGCCTATCTGGCGACACTTTTCCCATGAAATGCCTCTTACTGAATATGCTTCCCTGTCCGCAATGCCTACAAATGCATCTCCTCCCATCTTCTGATGCCAGATTATCTCTTCCATGACCATCTTATGTCCGAGATGTCCTCCTCCGGTTGGCATAAAACCGCTCATGACCGAGAAAGGTTCTTTGTTCTTCATTGCATCTGTTATCAGATCATAACTTCGATGTCCGAATATCATTTTTCTGCGCATGTATCGGTGGGGGTCGGGGAGTTCTGAGCAGATGTCCTCAAAGGGCATTATGCCGAATTCATCGAATAGTTTGGAATAGTCATCGATGTTCACAGAACCCCATGGGTCAAGTTTCATATTCATGTGCTGCCTCTGTAAATTTTTTGCCGCGTCTGTAATTTTTTGCCGCTTATAATATCAGTATTCTTGAATTTGAACGTATATGTCGCTTACCTGATAAGCTTGAAATCATAAGGTTTGCTGGCTTCCTCGGGGATCCTTGAGACGAGTTTCAGATATTCCTTCTCCTGCATAAGACAGGTGTGTCTTTCTCCCTTGAAATCACTGACCTTGCGTATCTTGCTCCATATCGATCTCAGCGAGTCGGTCTGTATATTACCAAAACTGAACGGGATGTACGGGCAAGGTTTTACAGAACCTTCCACGCACACGTGTAGCCAGCGTTGACCTGCCATGCAGCCAAGCATTTCGCCTTCGAAATAGGTATTCGCAAATATTCGGGGTCCGTCCTTGGAAGCATTGATACTGTGATACATTTCCATTATGCGATCCCTGTCCTCATCTGTGATGATGGGGTCTTCAGGTCTTTTAGGAACTGATTCCCAGAGGGAGAATTCGTGTACTCCCAATTCCGTTGCAAACTGGTACATCGATTCCAGTTTTTCCATGTTCTTAGGAGATACATGGGTGCACATGGTAACAAGAAGTCCGGCATCCAATCCATATTTTATTGCACCGGTCGCTTTTTCAAAAGCACCTTCCAGTTTTCTTACGGAATCGTGCTCTTCCGGTACAGTGGAGTATATGCTGATCAGGAGGTTGTGAAGTCCTATATCTTTAAGTTTTTGTGCAACCTCGGGCGTCATTTCCGTGCCAGGGGTGTAGATGTTGACTATTGCTTTGTCCTTATCTACATATTCGATAAGTTCGAATATATCCTCTCGAAGAAGCGGGTCCCCTTCGGTGAAAGTGATGACTACTGCACCCATATCCAGGGCTTCGTCAATGGCTTTTTTGATGGTGGGAGTATCGAGGTCTCCTTCTCCTCCGCTCATGATGCAGTGGTCACAGTTGCAGTTGCAGTTCCTTGTAATCTCAAAAGAAACTGTCTCTGGAACGTATTTCCCAAGAGCTATCTGGGTCTCTGCGAACAACAGGCGTTTGAACACATTACTGGGGAT
>NZ_JAUVEY010000086.1:0-9477 GCF_030594565.1 Methanococcoides sp. | reverse complement strand
GAAGGACGAAATGAAGAGCCGGGAAGCCATGATGCGATTTGAGATCGCTTGTGAGACAGGTACAAGAATTGAAACACCTGACCCGCAGATTCGCAAAGAGGTACTTTCGATTGCGAAAAAGACGAGGGATGTTGAAGAGCTCTCATCCACAGATATAGACATTCTAACGAAGGCTCTTGAATACAAGGAGAACGGGGTCCTTCTCACAGATGACTATGCGGTACAGAACATGGCTTCAGTACTTGGTATTGAAGTTAAGCCCATCAGCCAGAAAAAAATAAAGGATGTACTGGTATGGGGAAAGAAATGTACTGCATGCTATCGCAAATTTGATGAGGGAGATGATTGCCCAGTCTGCGGATCCCTTTTGAAAAAGGTCAGGAAAAGAAAACTATAACCATAGAGATGTACTATAACTATTTTAAAAGGTTAAAACTAATTAATATTTCAGCTGGGATATAATATGAAGAACATAGAAGAATTGATCCTAAAAGCGGTTGAATTGCAATCAAATGGCCTTGTTACAGGCCAGATAGCAAATGAGCTCAACGTGTCCAGGGAAACGGTCACATGGCTTTTGACACGCTCAAAGAAAGATGTTGCAGCACCTGCACCAAAGGATATCTCTGTGACATGGAACAGTGTCGGACAGAGTTCATACAGATTAAGATGCATCTCACAGGCACTTTGTGACATGGTGATAGAGACGCTGGAAAGAACACAACAAGATGCCGATCTTGTGATCGGTATAGGGCTTAGTGGAATTCCTATAGCCACCATGATGGCCGAAGAACTGGAGATCGATTTCGCGATCTTCCATGACTATGATGACCAGAAAGGAAAGACCCATCAAAGAGGCATCTTTAGCCGGAATTTCGCTGATGTCGAGGGAAAGAAGTGCATCATCGTGGACGATGTGGTATCATCAGGAGCTACTGTTACAGACGTTGCAGAACAGCTTCGCGAGGTTGGTGCAACCCCGATCGCAGTTGCAGTTATCGTTGACAAGATGAATGCTGATATGATCGCCAATGTGCCTATGAGCTCACTAGTCCGTATCACACGTGTAGATTAAAAAGGGAAAGCTCCCTTTTCTTTTTTGTTCCTTTTGTTTTTTAAAATAAGAAATGGATGAGAGATCTCACTCTACACCCACTGAACCGATCTTTTCGACCAGTTTAGAAAGCACTTCGGAACGCATGCCTTCTACGAACTTTATACTTCCAACTACAAGGTGTCCACCGCCATTCACACCAGCACCTGTGATCTCCTCGTGGAGTTCACGGACCATCTGTGGAATGTTCATCAGAACTCCTTTTGAGCGTATCACTGCAAAGTCAGGACCGTAACCGATGGTAATTACCGGCCTTCCTTCGAGTTTCTGACACATGCGGTCATGCACTTCACCGGAGGTCTTGCCTGGTGCCGGGAATGTGAACTTGTGAGCGTAGTTCTCGACATCCAGCACGTTCAGTACAGCAGTGTTGGGCAGATCCTCCGACTTCACGTTCGGCATACAGGCATCAAGCTGTTCTGAGATCATCGCGTTTGCCTGTTCACATAACAGTTTCACGATATTGTTATGCCTTGTGTGGTCGCCAAGGTCCATCAGGTCATCAACGATACCCCTACCACTAGCGAACTTGAGCCAGTATGCTTCAAAATCAAGTGCCAGTGCCATCTCTTTGAGGTCCTGCAGAGAATACCTGTCAGCAACAAGCTGCTTGTAAACTTCAGCTTCCGGTGCTTCAGAACGGTCACCCACTGCAGCAATGGCAGGAAGATGTTTGATCACATCTGTCACATCCGGGTTGATCATACGGGCAACTTCCGTGGCCAACATTCCTGCAGTCATACCGAAATCCCCACCCACGTGAGCAGGATTTACATGACCGAGCAGATACTGGTCAACGAGCTCATCAGGATGGTGGTGATCAACTACGACCATGTCGATACCATAGACCTGTGCCTGCCTCATGGCTGGAACATCCTCTTCTGTGGAACCGTTGTCCACCATTACGACCAGTGGAAGTTTCTGTCCGTGTCTTGCAGCATCCTCAAGTGCAAAGGATATATCTTTGGTGACATCCGGAAGTTCATAGAATGGAGCCTTTGAGGGTGCTCTCTTGTAATAGTGATATTCTGCATCAGGGCCGTTCACTTCCCTTATCATAGGGAGGATGGCCTTTTCGATAGCTACTGCCGCGGTCATTCCATCAGCATCGGCATGGTGACGTAAAAGGATAGGTTTTGACCTTATAATAGCTCTCTTGATCTCCTTTGCGACCTTACGCATTGCAGGTCGAAGCTTTTCAAGGATCTCGCTCTCAACAAGGAACTCAATGTCGGAAGGCTCAGCCCTCTGATCAATGACCTCATCGATGCGCTTCTTGACAGCTACTTCTTTTTCACCGGTCAGATGTTTCATGCTTCTGACCTCCAACTGGAGCCTGTCACCACGGGAGGTAACTTCACCGGTTGCGGTAATTATCATGTCTGCATCGATCTCCGGATAAGCACGTGTACCGGCACTCTCAAAAGCAGCACAGGAAATAAGCCCGTCTTCATCGGAAATTGTGAAGATAGTAGGGCCTGCGGTCTGCTTTACCTGAATTACCTCACCTTCGATCTTTACAAGTTTACCAGTAAAACTGCCAAGTTCGGTCGATCTTCTTATAGAAATGCTCTTCTCAACCTCTACTGTCTGGTAATCTTTGATAACCCGGGGGATCAGATCCATTTTACCATCACGTCTGATCTCTTTTACCTGCACGATCACCGGAGCTTTTTCTTCAAGCTTGATGTTGAGATTGCTTGAATGGATCAAACCACGTAAATTGGAATTCAGATCAACGAATACACCAAAGTCCGCATGATTATTTACTTTAGCAAGGTACATCTTGCCTACTTCCAGCTCATCCTGATTGCAGGAATTATCAAGAACATGTACGATCTCGATCTTACCGCAGGCAATACAAGCTTCCTTGCCATCTATGGGTCCAGCAATAGGCTTGTCACAGACATCACATCTATAAGAAGCACCCTTACCATTACATGCAGGACATTGTTTTCTTACTTCGATTTCTCCGCTTCCACCGCATTTGGAACATACTGAACCCTCATTCAGGAAATTTTTCACATCCTTTTGAGAAAGATCCATCAGATTTACGGATTTTATTTTTCCTGAACCTTTACATTCAGGACATTTTTCAGTAGAAAGGACCTCGTATCCCTTTCCTCCACATTCGTTACACTCATCTCTCATTTGTATCAAGTCTTAATTGTTTATGTTAGATTTATGTCTTTGCGTAACATTGGATTACCACAAGCAATAGTTTTTTATCACAGTCTCTTCCATTTAATTTGGGAGAAGTGAAACATGATAGAAGACTACATAATACCTATACTTGTCATTGCAGTTATCATCTTGTCACAAGCACTTAAGATGGTAAAAGAATACGAAAGGGTTGTTATTTTCAGGTTAGGAAGGCTCAGTGGCGTAAAAGGTCCGGGCCTGTTCCTGATCATCCCTATCATTGATTCTGTCGTAAAGATCGATCTTCGTGTGGTAACCATCGATGTACCAAAGCAGGCTGTCATTACAAAGGACAATGTCACGATCGCTGTTGATGCGGTTGTTTACTACAAGGTCATTAAGCCTGCTGCAGCTGTTACTGAAGTTGAGAACTACAAATTCGCAACTGCAATGCTTTCACAGACAACACTCAGGGATGTTATCGGTCAGATCGAGCTCGATGACGTGCTTTCCGAACGTGAGACCATCAACAAGGATATACAGGAATTGCTTGATGTTTCTACAGATCCATGGGGTATCAAGGTCGCCGCTGTGACCCTCAGGGATGTAAGCATTGATGAGACAATGCTACGTGCTATTGCAAAACAGGCAGAAGCAGAAAGGGAAAAGCGTGCACGTATCATTCTCTCCGAAGGAGAATTCTTGGCTGCAGAGAAGATGAAGCAGGCAGCACAGCTCTATCAGGACGTGCCCGCAGCACTTAAGTTGAGAGAGTTGCAGACAATTGCTGAAGTTGCACGTGAAAAGAACCTAATTGTGATCTCAAACTCCACGAACACCGCAGAGATAGCTGCACTATCAAAAGCATTCGAGAAGAAATAAAGCAGATAAAGGTGATATGATGTTGAACAAAGGATCACCTATTATTTTTTTCTTTTTTTTGGTATTGTTACTGCTTCTAATACCCTCAGGTGCGTCTGCGGAACAGACGGTTCTGGTACTGGAGATCTCCGATTCGATCACACCAGTAGCAGATGATATTGTAATAGATGCATTGCAGATAGCAGAACAAAATGAATACGAAGCTCTTGTAATCACCCTCAACACCCCTGGCGGAGGGGTTGATGAGACCCTCAAGATAATCGAAGCTATTGACGGGACGAATATACCGGTAATAGGGTATGTATATCCAGAAGGAACAAAAGCGTGGTCTGCCGGGACACTTATATTGATCGGAACAGACATTGCGGCAATGGCACCACATACAATTATCGGTTCTGCCCAACCGGTATCAGTGACACCTCAAGGTATAGAACCTATCGAGGACGATAAGATAGTAAATGCACTCGTGAAACTTGCAAAAACAAAAGCAAAACAGCACGGTCGCAATGAAACAACTGCAGAGAAGTTCATTACGGAAAATCTGAACCTGAATGCGGAAGAAGCACTGGAAGCAGGAGTTATCGAGTATGTTGCATCTGACATTGATGATCTTCTTGAGCAGGTGGATGGCCAGACTATCAAAGGAAAGGTACTGAACACCAAAGGTGCTACCATTGAGAACTATAGACCGTCCCTGAGATTGAGCTTTATGGACATCATATCGGACCCGATCATTTCCTCACTTCTCATCATGCTCGGTATATACGGCATCGTAATCGGAATTTCCAATCCCGGAGCAGGTGCAGAGATATTTGGAGTTGTTGCAATATCACTGGGCCTTGTGGGCATGGGATTCGATGTTAATATCGCAGCCATTTTCCTTATATTGCTCGGGGTGATACTGTTCGTTCTCGAATTGCAGGCGCCTGGATTCGGTATCTTTGGGATTGCCGGACTTGTATGCCTGATCGCCGGAAGTATCTTCCTGGTACCCATGGACTTCCCCAGATGGTACACTCCTGCTGATGTACAGCGGTCGATGATAATCGCAATAGTTACCCCTACAATAGTAATGGGTATCCTTTTTGTGTTCGTCTTCTATAAAGTGCTCGAGGTCAGACACAAAAAACCGGTGATCGGCGAAGACCCTACAGGCGAGACGGCAAACGCCATAGAGGACATCAAAGCAGGAGAAGAAGGGTTTGTCAGGTACAAAGGAGAATACTGGAAAGCAAAAGTAAAAGAGGATATCAGTGATGGAAATAAAGTGGTGATCACTGATGTACAGGGACCTCTCTTTATTGTTAAAAAAGTAGAAGAGGAGGGAGAGTGAGACTCACTTTCCTCTTATCATTTCCATAACCCTTTTCTTTTTCTCCGAAGCTTCTTTCGCAGCTTTGTCGATCGCTTCTTTCATTTCTTCAAAGTCCCGGGGCTCTTCGTCCCCGATCATCTTCTTTATAGGAGTGTAAGCGGATTCCCTGAAACGAGGAGTGAAATCACATACCTTGCCATCAATAACTATCTCGGCACCGCTGCCTTCCACGATCTCACCAATGATATCGATATCAACGCCTACGTCCTTTACCACCTGAATGATCTGTTCCGCATATTCCGGCGGAGCGATCACAAGCAGAGCATCCAGGGATACACCAAGATAGTCGATCTCCAGCTTTTCCAGCATCTCAAGGACCTTCGGATTGACAAGGGGACGCATCTTCGATTCATCAAAGACAAGTTTCACGCCAGCTGTTCTTGAGATCTCCTTTGCATCACCGCGAATACCGCCATTGGTCACATCGGTCATTGCATGGACGTGTTTGGTAAGACCTGAAGCTATCAGAGCCTCACATGCATCCAGGAACTTGATGTTTATAGTTTCCTCAACTACATCGTGCATTTCATAATAGAGCGCTGCTGTGGAAACAGTACCTCCGCCTGCACCTTCGCTCATCAATATGACATCTCCGACCTGTGTCTGCACACGGGAGGTCAGTTCAGTGCATGTGCCCACTGCACCAACACCACCGGTCATACGCTCGCCAATGTCCATATCGCCGCCGATGCGTAATGTACTTCCGGTAACAAGAGGGATACCGGTAAGTTCCGATACTGTGGTTATGCCTGCAATGTGATCGAATATCTTTGCCACATCGCCGTCATCGGCAACATGGATATCGGATAAGAGTGCAACCGGGCGGGAACCCATAGCATAGACATCACGCAAAGATGCACGGGCTACGTGGAAACCCGCAAGGAAAGGAAAATCGCTCAATCGGGAATGAATACCGTCTATCGTGACAATGATGTAACCATCACCCCTTTCATTCAGGACAGCTCCGGAATCATCGAGATGGGTAGTGTCCACCGCTGCACTGGTCTTACCGATGACCTCAGCGATCTTTTCGTGCGCATAGAAATCTCCCAGTCCCCGGGAGCCCACACCAAATTCACCCATGGTCACGCCTGAAACAGTCGATCTCAGTACATCGCCTTCGACATTCAAAGTCGCCTTTGCTTCCACTATCGCTGCTTTTGCAAGATTGCGTGCGTGTTTTTCAGATGTGTCCTTAATCTCGAGTATCCGCTGCGTCAACTTGTCTTCAAGCTCGGGATCATTATTTCGAAGTCCTTTTCTTGCGTAACCTTCTATATCCATACAATCGCTCCTGATCAGCACATGCCTACAAAGTTCTTGAGCATTTTCAAACCGATATCGCCACTTTTTTCAGGATGGAACTGCGTCCCTATGACATTGCCGGTCGAATTCACGACCGATGCAGCAAAGTCTATCCCGTAATCACATGATGCAAGCGTGTGGGATGCATCGGTATCAACATAATAGGAATGTACAAAATATACGAAAGCTCCATTGGGCACACCTTCATAGAATGGATGGTCCTGTTCGATCGTCAGAGAGTTCCAGCCCATTTGAGGGACCTTCAATTCCGATAGGGGAAACCTCACAACATTTCCCGGAACAAGGTCCAGTCCTTCTGTAAGACCTCCTTCCTCGGAACGGGTCATAAGCATTTGCATTCCCAGACATATTCCGAGGACCGGCTTTCCTGATGCCACATAATCAGTTATGGGATCCAAAAAAGGAACGATGTTCTTCATTGCATCGGAAAAGGCACCCACCCCGGGAAGAATGACACCATCGGCAGTTTCAATGTCAGCAGGGTCCTTTGAGATGAGCACTTCTGCACCCGCGTGTTCCAGCCCTTTCTGAACACTGCGAAGATTGCCAAGCCCATAATCAATTATCACGATTTTTTTCATGGGGAGTACATACGGTTTTGGTACATCGATTTAACGAATCGATATATTGTAACAAACATTATTTGCGAAATTGTGAAATATAGTTAGCCTTACATTATATATTTTGAGTTGAGCTTCCAATAGACATGTTAAAACGAAGCTTAATAGCACATATACGGTTATTAAAAATTTGGCTCTGTAGAAATCCTCAGAAGGTTGTGTATGAGCCATTTATTGATTATGCAACTGGAGATATTAAGGAAGGATCTCATTATTTCAAACCGTTGAGCAGGACAATAATGCAGTATGTGGAACATCTTGAGCATAAGTTTGATGGTGAGGTTGGGATTCTTGAAAGGAAGCATGTTCAGGCTGATGGTGTTGTGTACATTGGCAAAGAAGCCAATAGTATTGATGAACAGGAATTAGATGTGAAGAAGGCTCAGGAATTTATTGATGTGGAAGAGATTAAGAGGAAGATTCTTGAGATGCCACAGAAGGAAGCTGAGAGACTAGGAGTTGGGAGGAATACGTTTCAGGGTATTAAGAAAAGGTTGAAGGAAAGTGGAAAATTGAACTTGAATACTACTGCCGTTAAAAAATTATTAAATATTATTTGTGCATAACTTAAAGATGTGGTTATGATGTTAGAAAAATTTTTAAATTAGAACATAAATTTATTTGTTGCATTGGGTTTTTTTATAGCATTAGCAGGTTATTTTTCTAGCCCATATATCCCATTACAAAATGGATTAAAAATTCTTTTTGATTTAGGAATTGTTTCATCAATAGCAATTTCTATATTGCTGTGTGGAATTATATTCAAAAATTTATTTCAATTTTCAACCAATGATTCTAATTTAATACCAATCTCAGAATTTAGCTTTGAAAATGTTGAACGTTTTCTCTTTGCAATTCCATTTTTTATGATAGTTCTGATTTTATTTTACTATATATTTCAAGCATATAATAAAGAAACTTATCTCACCTTGATATTACTTGCTTATGTAATAGCTGTACCAATATACCTCAAACTTTATAATATTAAATCTTTTGATAAACATTTGTACATAATTCCAACTTTAATTATATTTGCAGGAACTATTATTTTTCATTTATTGGAACAATATGATCCTTTGTACTATAAAATAATACAAGCAATGATGAGTACCTTTGTGCAGATGTCTTTGTTACTTGTAGTCATTACATTCATATTCGACGTTAAAAAGATGCTATCCAATTCTAAGAAAAAGTTATTAGAACGATTTATCTCAATCAAATAATTCAAAGAATTCGGTTTTTTCATCCTGACCTATATCCCAACTTTGCTATGCGAGGGATAAGATTCGAACCTCAATGACTGACAAAATATAGATGATCGCGATTATGTGAGTACACATCCAGTTCAATGCCAATAAGTTAAGAAAATGTTGAAGGGGAATCCCCCTGTACATCTTCCTTTACAGTGCCCCCACTCATTAATATCACCAGCAAAGGCCTTCGTAGATTATATCCTGTTCCAGTTCATCAGGATCGATCATCTTTCTGCCGTCAATGACAACTTTGCCCTTCATACCACTAAATTCATTATCGAGCTTTCTGAACTCAGCCCATTCCGTCATGATCAGGCAGGCATCCGCTCCATTAAGAGCCTCTTCAGCACTCTTACAATATGTGATATCCTCAAAGATAGCTTTCATGTGCTCTGATGCCATTGGATCATAAGCAGCCACTGAAGCACCTTTTTCAAGAAGTTTGCGTATGACTGGAATAGAGCGGGATTCACGAATATCATCAGTATCGTTCTTAAACGCCAGCCCAAGTACAGCTATACGTTTGCCTTTCACATCATCCACATGACCTTCGAGGAGTTCAAGCATCTGGATCGGCTGCAGATCATTAACTTCAACTACAGATTCAAGAAGAGCAGGATAATAATCAAGTTCCTTTGCTTTTCCAATCAGGGCACATACATCTTTAGGGAAACATGAGCCTCCAAAGCCTGCACCGGAATTCAGGAAATGTTCAGATATACGGAAATCCTTACCCACTGCGTTCATGACCTCATAGGTATCAAT
>NZ_JAUVEY010000084.1:0-9728 GCF_030594565.1 Methanococcoides sp. | reverse complement strand
ACATCGGACAAAATATAACAAAATAACAAACAGTAGCCATAATTAGACATATTGTAAATCCTAATGTGTGCATAACATATACGCCATTAATAACTTCAATAAGGCCCATTGATGTGGTTTTGTATGGGCTGAATAGTTACATCTAATCAATGATTTGGTGCGCATGCTCATCATATTATAGGCATGACCTGATGGGGCAGTTGGCCCCGTATCAACCCAACATATTAATATTATGTACTTGATTTCTATCAGTCATATTAGAACACACTATGTTTTATTATTCAAATTACTGAGGAATTCCTTATGATCACAAAAGACGAGGTAGAACACGTAGGATGGCTTGCTCGCATCGAGATAGATGATGCAGAGGCAGAAGACTACGCTGTGAAGTTAAGTTCTGTATTGGATTATTTTGGTCAGCTTGACGAAGTGGACACTGACGGTGTCGAACCTACATACCATGTGGCAGATATCATGAACGTATTCAGGGAGGACGTTGTCACACCGTCACTTGACCAGAAAGATGTGCTGACGAACACTGCTGAAGAAAAGGACGGCTATATCAAAGCGCCTAGGATCATTTGAGGTGGAGAATGACTAAATGGTTAAGCATTTCAGATGTTAAAGAGAAAATTGCTGCGACCTCCGCAGAAGAAGTGACCGCTTCATACCTTGAGCTCATCGGAAAAAGTAGTATCAATGGATACACTTGTACCTCTGATGGTGCACTGGATACTGCAAAGATGGTCGATAAAGGTGAAGTCGCTGGTCCTCTTGCCGGGGTTCCTATTGCTATCAAGGATAACATTTCTACAAAAGGGCTTGCAACAACGTGCAGTTCGAAGATACTGGAAGGTTATGTTCCTCCTTATGATGCACATGTTATCGAGAGATTGAAAGAGGCTGGCGCGGTTATCCTAGGCAAGACTAACATGGACGAGTTTGCCATGGGTACATCCACCGAGTCAAGCTGCTATGGTGTCACTCTTAATCCCTGGGACCATGAAAGAGTTCCTGGAGGTTCTTCCGGTGGCAGTGCCGCAGTGGTTGCAGCAGGTGAAGCTCCTATTTCCCTTGGTTCCGATACAGGCGGTTCTGTAAGATGTCCGGCTGCGTTCTGTGGCGTTGTAGGTCTTAAACCGACCTATGGTGCAGTTTCACGTTATGGCCTGATCTCATATGCGAATTCCCTCGAACAGATAGGTCCCATGGCGACCTGTGTGGGGGATATCGCAGCCGTCATGGATGTGATCGGCGGGTATGATGCCCGTGACAGTACTTCCATTGATAAAAAGATCGATCATCAGGCTGCACTGGTCGATGATGTGAAGGGTCTTAAGATCGGTGTGCCGGATGAATATTTCGGCGAAGGCGTTGACAGCGGTACCGAGAAGGCTGTGTGGGATGCGATCAACAAGTACGAGGAAATGGGCGCTTCCTGGGAGAATGTCTCTATGCCGAACACGAAGTATGCACTTGCAGCTTACTATACCATAGCCATGAGCGAAGCTTCATCCAATCTTGCACGTTTCGATGGTACTCGCTACGGTCCGAGGAACGATGGTGAGAACTGGCATGTTATGGCATCAAGGACACGCGCAGAGAACTTTGGCAAAGAAGTGCAGCGCAGGATCCTTCTTGGAACGTATGCGTTGTCTGCAGGATATCAGGATAAGTATTACCTTAAGGCACTGCAAGTGCGAACCCTCGTAAAGCAGGACTTTGAAAGGGCATTTGCAAATTTCGATGTTCTAATGGCTCCTACGATGCCGTTGCCTGCATTCAAGATCGGTGAGAAGGTGGAGGACCCATTGTCCCAATACCTGACCGATGTGAACACTGTTCCGATGAACCTTGCCGGAGTTCCGTGTATCTCGGTTCCATGTGGTTCTTCTGATGGTCTGCCTGTAGGTTTACAGATCATAGGAAATCATTTCGATGAAGCAACCCTTATTCGTGCGGCATATTCTTTCGAGAAGAATACCGATCATAATAAAGCAAGACCTGGGGAGGTGGCTTAAATGGTATATGAGAATCCGGATGGCGTTATGGTAGGGCTGGAGGTCCACGTTCAGTTGAACAATCTCAATACCAAGATGTTCTGTGGTTGTTCCACGCAATATCATGATGCTGAGCCGAACACCCATGTCTGTCCGGTCTGTATGGGGCTTCCCGGGGCACTTCCTGTTATCAACAAGAGAGCGGTTGAATCTGCTATTAAGATAGGGATGGCCCTTAACTGCGAAGTTGTGGAGCAGACCCAGTTCCACAGGAAAAACTATTACTACCCTGACCTTCCAAAAGGTTTCCAGACGACCCAGTACGATTTCCCTATAGTCGGGAACGGCAAGGTCGTTATCGAGGGTGAGGATGGGGAGCATGTGGTGAGGATCACACGTGCACATATGGAGGAAGACCCGGGTAAGCTCATTCACATGGGCAGTATTGAGAAATCGAAGGGAACCCTTATTGATTATAATCGTTCAGGAATGGCCCTTATAGAGATCGTTTCAGAGCCGGATATGAGAAGTCCTAAAGAGGCACGCAGATACCTCGATAAGTTGAGAAATATCCTTGATTACCTTGATGTGTTCAATGGCGACCTCGAAGGTTCCATGAGGGTGGATGCCAATGTTTCTGTCATGGGTGGCCAGAGGGCAGAGGTCAAGAACATCTCATCCCATAAGGGTGCAGAACGTGCTATCCTCTACGAGATCATGCGCCAGAAGAATCTTTTGAGAAGGGGTGGCGAGGTCGTAATGGAAACCCGTCACTTCGATGAGGCAAGGGGAGTTACTATCTCCATGAGGACCAAGGAAGGCGAACATGACTATCGCTATTTCCCTGAACCTGACCTCGTTCCTATGAGGGTTTCTGACTGGGCTCCTGCTATCCGCGAGGAGCTGCCTGAACTGCCTGATGCAAAACGTGCCAGGCTGATCTCAGAGTACGATATTACCGAGATGCACGCAAAGGCACTGACATCTGATATTCGTGTGGCGGATTTCTATGAGGTGGTTGCAGCGGCGATAGACCCTCGTGTGGCAGGTACCTGGGTTGCAGATGTGCTCAAGGGTGAGCTGAACTACAGGGACCTGAGTGTCGATTCGTTCACAACTGACGATATCATTGAGATCATCAAGCTTGTGGTCGAGGATAAGGTCACAGAGCAGAGCGCAGTTGATGTCATAAGGACTATCCTTGATAATGGCGGCACTCCAATGGAGGTCGTTACTGAAAAAGGTCTCCTTAAGGTGAAAGGCGATGTCGTAACAGAGGCCGTTTCTGAAACGATTGCGGAGAACGAAGCTGCTGTTCAGGATTATCTTGGTGGGGCGGAAAAATCCCTCAATTTCCTTGTTGGGCAGGTCATGAAAAAGACGAAAGGACGTGCAGATGCACGTCAGGCACGCGAGTTACTTGTTGAGGCACTCAAAGATTAAGACTATGTGGTCTTTCCTTCTCTTTTTCCCCCTTCTTTCTTTTTTTGATCAAATTTTAATTATTTTATCTCAACAGTTAATAACAATGTAAAATATATTTGTACATTCTGTAAATTTGGAGTAAGTATTAATATGATGGAGTCAGACTTAGTATTACCATATCCTTAATGATATGGTGAGGCAGTAGATCAGATGGTGATGTGCGTATTGGATGTAAGATCCCATAACCATACAAGGTATCACCGCAATCGCTTTCAGAGTGGCTTTGGGGAGTCGTCTATTGGGGAAGTCGCTTTCACTCCGGTCTGCCGGAGTCTGGTCGCTGCCATTCATCTCCTTTTTTGCTCTTTATTATTGTTGCATTTAGTTGAGATCGTCTATAATCTGTTTTAAGGATGCGCTTTGTCTATCCCAAAACAGTTATATGTTTTGAAATGTATGTAGCCAACCGATATACTGATGTATATCAAATTCAAGCTAACATATTATCATACATATTCAATAATACTAATCAAGGTGAGAACATGGCAAGATTCCCAGAAGCAGAAGAAAGGATCCTCAATAAGAAGATCTGTATGAAGTGCAGTGCCCGCAATGCTGTTAGGGCAACAAGATGCAGAAAGTGCGGTTACAAAAATCTACGTGTAAAATCCAAGGAAGTCAGAAGAGGCTGATCCTAACTATGCAAGTGGAAGAGTACCTCAACGATATCGCAGAACGCGAAGGTACAGTTCACTTAACGCTTATCGATCCGGCATCACAATCTCCGGAAGCCGCTGCAGAGATTGCAAAAGCGGCTGTAGCTGGAGGTACAGATGCCATACTGATCGGTGGCTCTACAGGAGCCGGTGGCGTGGCATTGGATCAGACACTTATCAAAATAAAGGAACAGGTAGATGTTCCTACTATTCTTTTTCCGGGTAATGCCGGTGGCGTGAGCACTCATGCCGATGCTATCTTTTTTATGAGCCTTCTTAATTCACGTGATATCAATTATATCACAACGAATCAGGTGATGGGCGCCCCTATTGTTTATAAATCTGGAATAGAGCCTATTTCCATGGCCTACATAATAACCGAGCCCGGTGGTACCGTTGGCTGGGTAGGCGATGCGAAACTCATTCCACGCAATAAACCAGAGCTCGCAGCTGCTTATTCTCTTGCAGGCAAATATCTGGGGATGCATTACACTTATCTTGAAGCGGGTTCAGGTGCAGACCAACCGATCACTCCTGAAACCATAGGTGCGGTAAAACACGTTCTTGGTGACAACAAACTTATCGTTGGTGGCGGTATCCGTGACGGCAAAACCGCAAAGATATGTGCTGATGCCGGTGCCGATATGATCGTAACCGGTACTATTGTCGAAGAGACGGACGATGTCAAGAAAAAGATAGAAGAAATTGTTTCTGCTATCAAGAAATGATCTCCTGAATTCTAACGGGGTTTTCACTCATGCTCAGAGTTTCTGATATTGTAAAGAATTATGAAGTTGGCGAAAACAAACTCTGCATCCTTAACGGAATAAGTTTTGATGTGGCAGATGGCGAGATCCTTGGCATAACAGGAAAGAGCGGCAGTGGAAAGACCACTCTCCTCAAGATATTGAGGGGGGCCGAACCATTCGACAGTGGTAGCATTGAAATTGATGGTTCTGTAATAACTGAACTTTCGGGCGCAGAAGGGAAAAAATTACTCGGAAGAAGTACAGCTATTCATTTTCAGCGCAATTTTGGATTATGGGCGGGCCCTGCTATTGAAAATATAATCCGCAGGCTGAATGTCCAATATGAAGGCTATGAAGGCATGCCGGAACCGGATGCACCTTTTTACGATGAACTGTATGAGAGGGCGATGGCATACTTAAGGCTGGTAGGCCTTGACCATAAAGCCCTCCATTCCTCAAGTGTGCTAAGCGGCGGCGAAAAACAGCGTTTGATAATTGCCCGTCAGCTTGCAGCACAGCCTCGTCTTCTGTTACTGGATGAACCTGTCACCATGACAGGACCTGATACCAAGCAGGAGATCATGGATGTTATTCTTCAGCTTAAGGACAGGCTGAACATTCCTATTATCGTAGTCTCACATCTTCCGGAAGTACATGCTTATCTTGCAGACCGGGTCATATACATCGAAGATGGTAAGGTCGTTGATGATGGGAAACCAGCCACTGTGCTAAAGAACTTCTTAAAGGACCTTTCTCCAAAGGAAATGCTCTCTGAATTGTCTGAGAAGAGTCCCTGCATAAAAGCAGAGAACATCTCTAAAAGACTGGTCCTGATGCGTGTGGGTGAGGTCCTTAACATAAAAGACCAATCACTTGCGATAAATAAAGGCGAGATCGTAAGTTTCATCGGTTCTTCCGGTGCAGGCAAAACTACATTTTTGAAAATAATGGAAGGCCTGAAAGAGCCAAAGGAAGGCTCAGTTTCCTACTTGCATGAAGATGAGTGGGTTAACATATCCAGTTTTACCAGACAGCGTCTGGAACTTTGGAAAAAGATCAGTATAATGCATCAGGAATTCTCACTTTCTCCGCATTCCACAGTACGCCAGCAGATCGGTTTCAGACTAAGCATGAAGATGCATGGTGCACTTGAGTTTGCACGTCAAAAAGCCGCAGAGATGGGTATTTCTGATGAGATGCTTGATAAGATCTATATCCTTCCAGACATGGGTGAGTCCGAAAGAACGAATACATTGAACAGTATGCGTCTTTCAATGGATGTTTATTCCAAATTGTTCCCTGTTATACCAAACACTGATGTTGATAAATATGCAGTTCCGGTATTTGAAGCCCTTGACCTTCCACTGGATATTCTTGACAAGACCCCTTACCAGATAAGTGGCGGTGAACATGTAAGAGCTTACATTGCCCTTGCTCTTGCAACAGAACCCGAGTTCCTCATGCTCGATGAGCCTTTTGGAGACCTTGATCCTGTGACATTAAGGGATGTGACAAACTCCCTGAAAAGAATAAACGCACGTTTTGGAACTACCATCGTACTTGTCAGTCATCACATGGACTTTGTCAAAGAAGTGGCACACCGTGCAGTGCTTTTTGAAAATGGCTCGATCATTATGGATGGCGATGCGAGGGATGTTTGCGGGAAGTTCATTGAGATGTGTGGTGCAACCTATCTTGAGAACACACTCGAAGGTCTTGCAGATCAGTGAGCTGATGTCGGACAAGGTTCATGAGAACCGGTCTACTATTCGAAACCGTCAAATTAGCGTTTCACTTTTAAAGCGTAACTCTTTTTTGGGGTGTCAATTTTTTTGGGGTTGAGCTATTACCAGTTGCATAAATGTAAATGATCGGATATGCATAAATACTTGAAAACGACAACCACTGAGTATATAGTCAGCTAACAGGATTACTTTTGAGCAAATAATATCCAAGAGATATTGTTCCAACCCCAAAGTTTTTGACCCCCCCTCTTTTTTCAAAAACATTGAGATTATTACAGGCACAGCTCATGCATTACATCTATATTTTTCTGTGTAAGGTTTTGAGAACCTTTCCTCAACATCCTGGCGATGCATTGTATTATACGAGCAGAACGGAATTATGCGGCCATCGGGGGTGGCATAGTGTATTCCGCATCGCTGCACTCTCTCAATATCGAGGTTATACGGGTCCTGGAAATGCATGGCACCTAGGAACAGGCTGTTCCTATGAAACGATTTCATGGATTCAGATGTGCCTTTCTTAAAGAAATCGATCATTAATTTGGTAATATCTATGGATTTGGGAGCATTCTTTTGATCGATGAAACTCGGAATCCTGCTCAGGGCCTTGCTTATCAGACCAACTTTTCTTATACGGGATCTGGTGTCTTTGATCTGTGGTGTCACTTCATCAAAAAACTCGAACAATCCTTCGACGTCTACAAAACGTGTTATTGGAATCAATTGATTGCCTTCTTTGAAAGCATAGGTAGCTGTTCCACAGTGAGGATGTATCGTAAATTCAGGAACCGATTTATTGCGTATGGCAGATACGAATCTGGAGATTGGCACAACGCTGGGTATAGGATACCAATCATCCCTGCAGATCTGCCCATCGGTCTGCTCTTCAACAAGTATCATGAGATCCGGGATCGTGATACGTTTGTTCTCTCTTTCGGCCTGGTCTATACGACCCGTAAATGCAACTGGCTGAAAATTGATCCCCTTGACAACATCGAGTCTTTCGGATGCAAACTTTATAATATCTCCGACCTGATGGTCATTCACACCTTTTGCAAGCGTTGGTACCAGTGTGACACTGGTAAGTCCTGCCTGACGGCAGTTCTTTATTGCATTCTGTTTCATAGGAAAGGCATCGAAGCCACGCATTATCTGGTACGGCTCCTCTCCAATACCATCGAACGAAAGGTATACGGTATGAAGTCCTGCCTCCCTCAATTTTCTGGCAAACTCTATACTTTTTGCAAGCCGTACCCCGTTGGTGGCAATCTGGATCTGCACAAAGCCAAGATCCCGTGCCATTGCGATAATTTCGGGCAGGTTGTTACGCACCGTAGGCTCACCGCCTGAGAATTGGACTGCATAACATGGAACCGGTCGCTCATTCTTAAGCAAAAGCAGCATGTTCCGGATCTGTTCGATGGTCGGTTCATAGATGTATCCACTCGTCTTTGCATTTGCAAAACAGACCGGGCAATTAAGATTGCACCTGTTTGTGATATCGATATTTGCCAGAATTGTACCTGTTTTGTGATTTGGGCACAGTCCACAGCCAAGAAGAGGACTCATGTCCTGCGTCATCGGGTTTGAGGTACCTATACCTAATTCATGATATTGATCGAACTTTTCATAAAGTTCAGCATCCGACCAGTATATATCCTTGAAAGTACCATGTTCAGAGCATGACTTCTCAATGAATACTTTTCCATCTTCTACAAACACTTCAGCATCTATCTCCTTCATACATTCAGGACAGATCGATCGCGTGTGCTTTATGTGTGATACCTTTTGTTCGTTGCAGGAAAGGGTCGGGAAGGATGCTTTCTGGTCCTTCTTGAAGGTGCAAATATCCCTCTCTTCTGCCATTCCTTTCGGTTTGAAAAGCTCATCGATTAATGTTTCGCCAGCCATTTAATTCCTTCTTTTGGTCTCTTGTTTTTATTTATAAATATCTATTTTTGTATAATTGGGACTATTACGAATAATATGCAATAACTGAATAATTTGCACAGGCACTATGGTCCTGCTTGATGAGTATATTTTTAGTTCAAACTTTACTTTGCTAATGAACTTACGTTATGATCAGTAAGGCGATGGGAAGTGTGAAGATACTTTAAATCAATTTATGGTGCTGGGCAAACAATTGTGTTTTTAGAATGATAAGTCATTCATACATCAACTGGTCTGGAACTATTCCATTCCACCTCCATGAAATGCATGAAGATATGGACCTCTTCTTTTCCGTTGTACTGTGTAGCAGTAAGATTCAATGGAATTCTTTCATCTTTTATGGTAATTATAAGTAGTTCCTTGTTATCAATCGCAAGTATTCCACCTTTCAAAGGCTGGATACTATTTTCTGTCCCCGTGACCCTTATCTCAGCTCCGGGTAAATCTTTTGCAATATCACACATGTCATTTTCATTTTGTCCGGTTATCTTTACTGTTACTCCCACATTGATTTTCTCCCGAACAGTTTGTTTTATGCTGTCCATTATCGGATATATTTCAATTAGTCTGTTCAGTGAGGGGTATGATGAGGCAAATATAATCTCTTTACTGGCCGACTTTAGCATCTCGGCGATCTTATCATTTACATTCTTCACGCCGCTGACATTCCATACGGCATCTTCTTCCACATTTCCAGCTTTTGTAGAGTAGATACTCTCAAGGTGTTTCAGGGAAAATTGGACCGCTTTTTCATAATTTACTTTTAGCTTGTCAATGACCTTGTCTGGGGCTATTATTTTGTAACGCTTTGGTTTGGTGGTCTGGACCTCGATTAGTCCTCTGTCCTCTAGTTTAGTGATCACACCATATACCGCAGAGCGCGGGATGCCTGAGAATGCGTGGATGTCTGCTGCAGTCCCGCTCCCATACTGTGTAAGTGCAATAAGCAGCTTCGCTTCATAGGAAGTCAGGCCAAGCTGTTGAAGTGACTCCATCAGTGCTTTTTTCATAATACTTCCCCATTATCGATTTACCATTTACTTTCTTTTTTTGAGATAGCATATGCAAGTGTGCCAATAACAATTCCTCTAAAATAATCAAACTGTAATGGAAGCATTGTGCGTCTCATTTATTTTCCATGAA
>NZ_JAUVEY010000195.1:0-2824 GCF_030594565.1 Methanococcoides sp. | reverse complement strand
CTTCGATTGCGCTGTCCCTGTTAGCTATAAGGGAATCGAGCATCTCTGTATCGTTAGCTATTCTTTCTCTTGAGCTTTCTATAAGCTGTTCCATACTGTCTGGAGATGGGCCACCGATAACACTTCTCTTACTTACATTGAGTATCGGGTCAAGTGCTTCCTTGACCATATCTTCCGTAAGACCTCTGGAACTTAGGCTTTCCCCGATAACATTGTGTGCGACCGCATCTATCTCTCCGAGAGTTGGTTCCCCGTTCCCGCGGGCAAGCACGCCTACTATCTGGTGTGCGGTCCTGAATGGTATGTCACATACACGTACCATTGTATCTGCAAGTTCGGTGGCTGTTGTGAATCCTGCGGTTGCAAGGCCTGCCATATTTTCCTTGTTTATGCTCATGGTGGCCATCATGCCGTTCATGATCCTGACTGATGCTCTTGTGATCTCAAGGGAACGCATGATGTTCGGAGTGGCTTCCTGAAGGTCACGATTATAGCTTAAAGGCAGTGCTTTGCAGATGGCCAAAAGGGACATTAAGGAACCTATTGCAACACCGCTCTTTCCACGCAGGAGTTCAGCTGTGTCGGGGTTCTTCTTCTGTGGCATTATGGATGAAGTGGATGCATATCTATCATCCAGCTCGATGAATGCGAACTCCGAGGTGGACCATATCACGATCTCTTCCGCCATCTTGCTCAGGTTTATCATAAGATTTGCGAAGACTGCTGCTGATTCAATAAGGAAATCACGTGAGCTTACCGCATCCATTGAGTTCTCGATCAGACCATCGAAACCAAGGAGTTTACATGTCCTCTCCCGGTCGAGGTCAAAGCCTGTGGATGCAAAAGCAGCTGCACCAAGGGGGCTCAGGTTCACACGCTTATAGCAATCCCTCGTACGTTCGAGATCACGGCCTATGGCATTTGCATGGGCTGTCAGGTGATGGGCGAGGGTAGTTGGTTGTGCATGCTGGAGGTGGGTGAATCCCGGCATAAGTGTATCGAGATTCTCTGACGAGATATCGTTAAGGGTATTCCTTAGGGCAATAAGGTCTTCCATGAGCAGCAACAGATCATTTCTCAATGTGAGGCGTATACATGTCGCAACCTCATCATTTCGTGAGCGACCGGAATGCATTCTGCCACCTGTATCTTCCCCGACCATATCAATGAGCCTTGATTCAAGTGAAATATGGATATCTTCATAAGTGTGGTCAAGTTTTTCGATACCTTCCTCTTTTATCGTGAGCAAACCTTTCAGTATCTTCTTGCAGTCTTCTGTTTTGATGATCTTTCTCTCTTTGAGCATGATCGTGTGTGCAAGATCTACCAGAATATCTGCTTTGAAAATCCATTTGTCAGCGTTCATTGATGAAGTGAAATTAATTATCTCTTCATCAGGAACAGATGCAAGTCGCCCTCTTCTTAAAATATCGCTCACTTGAATACCTCTAAATTATCTTTAAAATATATGGAATCCACTAATTATGTAGCGTGGTATGCCACAAAACCTTAAAAACGAATCGGTTTCTTAAAATATTCCATAAACTGAAATGGAAAAAAGAATGATGCTTATTTAGGTAATTGAATGTGCATCCCTGTACCTTTGTTCTCTCCTTCGCTTTCCGCCCAGATCTTGCCTTTGTGGGCGTTGACTATCTCTTTGCATATATAAAGTCCAAGTCCTGTACCGCCATATTTGCGGGTCCTTGATGCATCTATCTGATAGAATCTCTGGAATAGCATGGGGATCATATCTGGTGGTATTCCAATACCATTGTCCTTTAACACAATGTGGATGAATTCATCTTCTTCCTCAATGGTAAATTTAAGCGAGCCACCTTCCGGTGTGAACTTTATAGAATTGTCCACTATATTGGTTAGCATGTCGGTGAGCTTGTCCCTGTCTCCGTTGATAGTTGGAATGTTATTAGCTATATTCTTCTCAACAGTCAGTTTCTTATCTTCTATCTGGATCTTAAGGTCCTGTAATGTCATCTCGACAATTTCTACAACAGAAACCGGTTCGAACAGATATTGAACATTGCCTGACTGTACTCTGCTGATGTAGAGGAGGGAATCAACAAGTCTCTTTAATCTATTAGCATTTCTAAGGACTGTTCTTTCCACTTCCTTTTGCTGTTCGCTCAGGACTCCAAGCGACTCGTCATAAATGAGTTCAGTATAACCTTTGATGGATGTAAGTGGTGTTTTCAGCTCATGGCTGACATTTGAAAGGAACCTGTCTTTCATCTGGTCAAGGCTCTTTAGCTCCTCATTGGCAGTGGCAAGTTCTTCTGCATATTTTTTCAATGCCTCTTCTGATTCTATACGGGTCGTGATATCTTCAATGACTCCGATCCCGCCAAGGATACTGCCATCTTCCGCGATGTTCGGGCTATAATCTGCTTTGATGGGCGTGACCTTTTCGCTGACCGCTGATATGTATTTGCCTTCATAATGACCGGTCTTTCTTGCAAACACCTGTTTAACAGCGTCTTTCATTTTTTGGTCTTTGATGCCTCTTAACATATTCAATCCGATTATCTTATCCTTTGAAGCACCCATTATCTTTGCAATGTTGTTGTTACAATGAGTTATTGTTCCGTCTTTATCAAAAGTGAAGATGCCAAGCGGAGAGTTCTCGAATATGAGCCTGAACTTTTTCTCAGTCTCCAACAATGCCTGTTCAGCCAGTTTTCTGTCAGTGACATCGATTATTATTCCCTGGAAGTAAGATGGTCTCTTATCTTCGTCAAATACCAGTAAAGACCTTTCAGCAACCCATCTTGTTTCTCCTGCTCGGGTCAGTATCCTATATTCCTTT
>NZ_JAUVEY010000099.1:0-8065 GCF_030594565.1 Methanococcoides sp. | reverse complement strand
GGCGTGTACCATCTCTTCCTGATACTGGACCATGAACCAGTTTGCGAACCCGTTAAGTCCGATGTTCGAACTGTAAGCTGACATTGCCATGTAAAGATGAGCAGAATACATTTCCTTGTTGATCTGCACGTTCAACGCATTGATCATCTTTTCACTTATCATGTTATAGACTCCTTTGTTATGGAAATAGAATTACTATCCGTTAAACAGGCTCCACAATTAATGTGATAAATTCCCCCGAAAGCCTACAGATAGTTGTTTTTAGCTCTATAGCTAACAGTGGAATATTAGTTGTCGGCTGTATAAATGGTTATCTGTGTTGGATGGTGGGGTGTTTTTTGAAAATGGTTTGAATCTCAAATGGTTTATACCTTTGAACAATATTACCCTTAAGAGCACGATTATCGAGAGAATTAACATGGAAGATCTTAAAAAAAGCATTCTGGAAAAGATCAAACCTTCCGATGAGGAAATGGCTAAATTGAAGCTTGTGGCTGATGAGCTGATGTACAAGATAGATTGCCTCACATTCAAGGTTGGCCTGACGGGTGTACAAACACAGCTTGTAGGTTCCGCTGCAAGGGGTACGTGGATATCCGGTACACATGACCTTGATATATTCATCACATTTCCGGATGATACAAGCAGGGAAGATCTTGAAAGCTATGGCCTGTCAGTTGGCAGGCAGGTGGCAAAAGAGGCGGAACATTGGGATGAGCATTATGCTGAACATCCATATGTGAAGATGCGATACAAGGGATTCGATGTCGATCTGGTTCCGTGCTATCGGGTTTCCAGTGCCAGTTCTATTATCTCTGCAGTGGATAGGACACCTTTCCACAACGAGTTCATCAAGGCCAATCTTAACGGGCTTGAGGATGATGTTCTGCTTCTCAAGCAGTTCATGAAGGGGACTGGTGTTTATGGTTCAGAGCTTAAGACCGAAGGATTTTCAGGCTATTTGACTGAACTTCTGGTCATCAATTACGGCTCATTTGAAAAAGTACTGGAAGCAGCATCGGATTGGAGGCCGGGTCTGCTTCTCGATATTCTGGAACATGGGAAATTGAAGTTCGAGGACCCTCTGGTCGTGATTGATCCCACAGACCCTAAAAGGAATGTAGCGGCTGCACTCTCTCTGGACAAGTTCTGCACATTTGTTGATGTGGCTCGCAGTTTCCTTTCAAGTCCAGACGAAAGCATGTTCTTCTCATCCTTGATACCACCAATATCTGACATTGAGATCGTTGAACGGCTGGAAAAGAAAGGTTCATCACTGCTGGCCATCGTCTTCAAGACACCGGATGTGGTTGATGATATATTCTATCCGCAGTTTTCTAAAATGGAGAATTCGGTGGTTCCAATGCTTGACAAGAACGAATTTACTGTACTTAAGGCTGGAAAATGGAGTGGCGAAGATTCTGTTGTGATGCTGGAACTTATGTCAGGCACTTTGCCTAATGTCAAAATGCACAGAGGTCCTCCAGTATGGGTACGTGATCATGCCGAGAAGTTCAGGGAGAAATACGTTGACAATGAGGATGTTTACTCGTTTGTCATCGAAGATGGTTTCTATGTCGCGGAAATTCCCCGAAAACATATCTCTGCAAGAGAGCTTCTTGAAAAAGAACTTGCAAATTGTTCTCTTGGAAAGCACATCTCCAAAAGTGTAAAGGATGGGTTTGAAATTATCGAAGGCAAGCAGGTCCTTGAACTGAACGGGGATGGGTTTAGAAGCTTCCTTAACGGCTGGTTGTAAAACGGAAATTTAGACTTAGACCAGTCCTTCAAGCCGTTTCTGGTAGAACAGATATTGCTGTGCATAACCGCAGTATTCACCGAAATAGTGTCTTCCCCAATTACCTATTTTTGTTTTGGTGACATTGCCTTCAAAATAGGGTTCGTTTCCGTAATAGGCCTTGACTATTTTTTCAACATGGGTATCCACAGGGAATCCTTCCATTTTCTCAAAAGCGAAGAGCAGTATGCAATCAGCCACCTTTTCCCCGATACCCTCCAGTTTCATCAGTTCGTTCTTAGCTTCGCCATAGTCGAGACTGAACAGTTCATCAAGCACAATATCGCCATTGACGACAGCGTTTGCAGCTTTGATTATCCTTGCCGTGCGAAATCCCATCTTGCATTCACAAAGATCATCGCAAGTGGCTGATGCGAGAGCTTCAACTTTCGGGAAACTGTACTGACCGTTCTCAATTTCTTCCCCGAAGAGTGCTGAGAGCATGGATATGTTCTTCTTTATACGGGGGATGTTCGAAGCGGTTGCTAGCATGTAGGAGATCAGACATTCCCTGGGATCCTGGCGTATGAGTCGCAATCCTCTGTATTTGTTGATGGCGATATCCATATGCTCGTCCTTGTTTATCTGCCTGAATATTGCCGGCAGGTCATCATCCAGTCTGAAATACTGATGAAAAAAGGCCTCATCAAGAGAGGAATCTACCAGAAGGTCACCTGTCTCAGGACTCTGGCTTATGCGTGCAACAGCACCATTGACAACGCCTGTCCACCAGTCGCCATCCCTGTCCCAGCGGAATACCTGACCGCAGTCCAGGGTATATTCAAGGTTGAAATCTTCTGTTTTGATGGAGTACATCTGTGAACAACTGCTAATAATTATTAGTATGTAAAAATAAAATGTGAAGCTATGGTCTTATTCGACCATACTTCTTCCCATCTCAAAAGCTTTCACGTTGGTATCAATGGTCTTTGGCGGTACCATCTCCTTTACGCGGTCCAGCAGTGTTTCCGTTTTGATCGGCAGGAAGTTGGAGACTGCTCCTACAAGTACTACGTTCATAGCCTGTCTGCTTCCGGCTTCAGCCGCTTTTTCGGTTGCGTTGAACGCAATAACTCTGTGTGTCTTTTTGAGTTCTGCTACGATGCTTTCAACATCAGGATACTGTGCCTTTCCAGTGGTAACTGTCACCGGATAAACTGCTTCAGTGTTCATGATGACAACACCATCGTCTGCGAGTGAATCGATATAGCGCAGTGCTTCTACCGGCTCCAGTGCAAGAAGACAGTCTGCACCTTTGAGGGGGATCATGGATCCAAGGTCACAGCCGATACGTACATGGTTGACCACTGAACCGCCACGCTGTGCCATTCCGTGAGTTTCCGCTGCACGAACTCCGTAGTTCTCAATAACTGCGGACCTTCCGATGATGTCTGAAGCGAGGATCGCTCCCTGTCCACCGACACCTGATATTACAAGATCGAACTTAGATGCTTTACTGCTCATTTCTGAACCTCCTTTATCGCATCGAATTTACATACTTCTGCACACAGTCCACATCCTGTGCACATTGCATTGATCGTAGATTTCTTGGTCTCCCTGTCAAATTCAATTGCAGGGCAGCCAAGGTTCACACACATTCTACAGCCTACACACTTATCGTGGTCAACCTTGAATGGTATCAGCCTGACACCTGTTCTGCGTGCGTAGATGATGCAGGGCTGTTTTGATATGATCACTGATGTGCCTTCGTAATCCTTTGCACGTTTGAATGCTTCTATCGTTGCTTTCACATCGAAGGAATCGACAACTTCGACGAATTCGGCACCGAGTCCGCGACAGAGCTGCTCAAGGTCGATCTCCTTTGTGGCCTCACCTGTGGATGTAAGTCCCATGCCAGGGTTTGGCTGGTGACCGGTCATTGCGGTGATACGGTTGTCCAGAATTGCAACTGTGATGTTCGCCTTATTATATACTGCATTGAGCAATCCGTTCATTCCGGTATGGAAGAACGTTGAATCTCCAATGGAACAGCAGATAGGCTGCTTTTCACCAGAGTGATAGATGCCTGATGCAACGGTGATACTTCCTCCCATGCACAAGGTGGTGTCCACGGTCCCATTCTGTATGCCCAGTGTGTAACATCCAATATCACTTGGGAAGACGGCATTCTTGCCAAATACCTTTTTCATTGCATAATAGGTAGCCCTGTGGGAACAACCTGCACACATTGCAGGGGGTCTTGGTGGCAGTTCCATCTCAATCTCCTTGATCTCCGGCAGACCTGATTCGATGCCGAAAACATCTGCGATGGCCTTTACGCAATGGTCAACATTAAGTTCGCCGACCCTTGGAACAGTGCCATCTGTCTTTCCGATGATCTTGACATTGCTTTCCATGTCCTTTGCAATGATCTTGCAACGGTCTTCCACAATGGGCTCAAGTTCTTCGATAACGAGAACTGTATCGACCTGCTCGTACATCTTTTTGATAAGACCTTCAGGGACAGGGTATGCACCGATCTTCAAGTATGATGCGGATACACCCAGGTTCTCAATAGCTTCCTTTGCATAGACCGAAGCAATACCTGCTGCGATGACTCCGATCTTGGAGTTCTCATTGAGGGTAAGTTCGTTCCACGGGGATGTCTCAAGCTCTTCCCTGATGCCATCCTGTATTGAAAGAAGGTGTGGATGCCTGACAACCGCATTGCTTGGGACCATTACCCAGCGGGATGTGTCCTTCTCGAACTTGGCTTGCACTCTGTGTTCAGTGATCTCACCAAGTTCGATATCTGCCTTGCCGTGTGATATTCTGGTGGTCGGTCTGAATATGACCGGAAGCTCGAACTTCTCGGAAAGCTCAAAGGCATAAGGTATCATGTCCTTTGCTTCCTGTGGGGTGGAAGGGTCAAGACATGGCATGAGTGAGAACTCTGAATATTTACGTGTGTCCTGTTCATTTTGGGATGAGTGACATCCCGGGTCGTCAGCCACAATGACGACCATTCCGCCCTTGACTCCCATGTAGGACAGTGTCATAAGAGGGTCTGCTGCAACGTTCAGACCTACGTGCTTCATGGTGACCACAGAACGCACACCAGTCATGGCAGCTCCTGCAGCAACTTCCATTGCAACTTTTTCATTAACGGACCATTCGACATAAAAGTCGCGTTCCTTCATTTTGGACAACGTATCTACGATCTCAGAAGAAGGCGTACCCGGATATCCGGAAATGACACGTCCTCCTCCTTCCACAATCCCTCGTGCGATCGCTACGTTCCCAAGCATATACTCGCGTGTGCTCATATTTTATCTCCTGCCATTCTCATAAATAGGCATTATTAATAAATATGTGGGTGAGATCGGGCAGGAGCTTGTTTTTTGGGATGTCGGTTGTTGTACGTTGGTGTATATGTTTTGTTCATGGAAAAAATCAAGAGCATTGCCTATAAATTTGGTCATTACATATCATAAGACCAGATCATCTCATTTTATTTTTTTAAAATTTCAGATAGTATTGATATTATGACTGATTTTCTCTGAAAAATCACTTTAACATTTTTGAATGAAATGTAAAAGCTGGGAGATTATGCTGAGGATGATAAGCCTTTTACGCTTAATGCACATGTAAGAGAACGCTTGAATCAATAAGGAAAATTTGTCTCAAATGCTTTATCTTATGTAGCTTTGCTGTCGCGTTTGTCTTTTTTCTATGGAAATTAAACGAGAATTCCGAGAGACAAATGCGACAAGTGAAAAGCGACAGCATAAGTGCCACCGGCATCAATTCCAAGTCCGTATTTCATACTGTCCCTATTCCTTCTTCATTAAAACAATTGTTTTTATTAGATCATTCATCATTCATTCCATATTGTCTGCCATGCAAATCATCTATGTCAATACGGATGATTGCCACTCTCTTGAGGTCTAGATCATCAATACTGTATTCTTTATTGTGGTAGCGATCAATAATGATCTTAAGACCTTCTTTTATTTCTTTTTCATCTTCCAGAATTGTTGCAGTTCCGTAGCCTACAATGCTTTGGTATTTCATATAATATGAACAGGGTTCATCTGATGGAAGAGTTTCATAAAAAGTATCCACTTCAAAACAAACATTTTTATTTTGTTTTATAAGGTTGATCTTAGTACCTTTTCGGGAACTATGTAAATATATTGTATTATCCTTGTATCCGAATGAGATTGGTACGATGTAAGGCTTTTCATTACTACAAAGTCCCAACCTTAGGTATTGTGCATCTAAAAGTATGTCTTCAAGTGCTTTGTTATCTCTTATTTTTTTACCCATTATACCAAATCCACTTGCTCTAATACAATTTTACAAATAAGAAAATTACTCTCTTTCTTTATATGTACCTAAGCTATTGGTAGTTTCCAAAGGCATGTGCCTTTTCCAGTAGTGTTAGTATATGTGCCATTTTAAAAATATATTCAAATTTAGACCTTTATCTGAAAGAGGGGTGATGCGATTAATGCTATATCACTATTATATTTTGACAATTGTTCAGAACCAATAAGGCAGTATGTGGAATATCCAGAGCATAAATTTGATGGCAAGGTTGAGATTCTTGAGAGGAGGCATGTTTATGCTGATTCAATTGTTTGCATTGGCAAGGAGGAAAACAATATTGATATGCAGGAGCCTGAAGGGGATAGGGTTGGATCATACTTGAATATTGAGAAAATTAATGAATGGGTGCTTTGTCTGACTCTTGATGATGTTTGGGAAATGGGGATTGAACACAGGAGTACGTTGAAACAACTGAAGGACAGAGTTAGGGAAGGGGGATTTTAGTCTAAATACTAAGGGATAAGGAAAGTAATTGATAGCTTTCTCTAAAATTGATATGAAATAGAATTATTAATGCCTGAAGAAACGTCTAAAATTTATCTATGACTGAAATTGAAGTTCTCAAAAACAGAGGGGATGAAGGAGGAATGACATCCCCACTCCCAATTATTTATTAAGTAGAACCACCACCACCACAGTGTTCGTGTTTTCAGACCGTACCACCGGAGTCGTGAATGACACATGGTTCTTAATATATAATAATAAATTAATAGCATATTAACTTATCGAATATACTTCTAATGATATAATGCTCATTATTATGAAATAAGAATAAGATTCGGTGTCGTCTACTTTCCCAGAAGCCTGAACGAAGCAAGACAGCTGGTACTGCTGAGAGTTATAAGCAGTTTACGTTGAATGCTCATGTAAGGGAAAGGTTAAATCAATGGGAAAAGCTTGTCTCAAATGATTAATTTTTGTGGAGATTTGCTGTCAGTGAGGTGATGAGTTACGCTCATCACCTCGTTTCGCACTCCAGAAGCAAGATCTGGCTGCAGGAACTCAATCCTCCAATGAGGACACATCCCCAGGATCCATTCCAAGCTCCTGTGCCTTAAGCAACCTTCTCATGATCTTCCCGCTGCGGGTTTTTGGCAGCGAGTCAACAAATTCAATCTCAGAAGGCATTGCAATTGGACCCAGGTTCATCCTTACATGATACATAAGATCAAGCCTCAGTTTATCGGAGGAGTTGAAGCCCATGCGAAGTATGACGAAAGCTTTGATGGAATCCCCTTTAAGAGGATCAGGTTTTCCTATTACAGCAGCTTCAGCCACAGCTTCATGGGATACAAGTGCACTTTCGACCTCTGCACTTCCAATGTTGTGACCGGCAACGATAAGGACATCGTCGGCACGTCCCTGTATCATGATATAACCATCCTCATCCTTTACGGCAAGATCACCTGCACTGTAGTAATTCTGGATCTTTGTCCAATACTGGCGATATCTTTCATCATTACCATAAACGGTCCTCATCATGGAAGGCCAGGGTTGTTTTATTACAAGGAAACCACCTGTTCCTGCAGGCACCGGGTCACCATTCTCATCTACAACATCAACAACCACACCTGGCACGGGTCTTCCTGTGAATCCCGGTTTCATGGGCTCTCCAACCGCTGTGGTGAGCATGTGCATGCCCGTCTCAGTCTGCCACCAGGTATCCAGAACAGGACATTTTTCCTTACCGATCACACGATAGTACCACTTGAACACTTCTGGGTTCAGAGGTTCGCCAACCGAACCCAGGATCCTCAGGGAACTCAGATTGTACTTCCCGGGCCATTCATCTCCCATCCTCATGAACATGCGTATCGCTGTTGGTGCCGTATAGAAGACGCTCACATCGAATTCCTCTATCATGCTCCACCATACTCCCGGATCAGGGTAGTCAGGCGTTGTCTCAGAAATGAGGATTGTCGCACCCATGGAAAG
>NZ_JAUVEY010000111.1:0-7146 GCF_030594565.1 Methanococcoides sp. | reverse complement strand
GCAGAGACCGAAAGCAGAGGCAAGATCGTGATCGGTACGATCGAAGGTGACATCCATTCCATAGGAAAGGACATTGTTGCTACAATGCTCAAGATCGCAGGTTTTGAGGTATTTGATCTTGGAAGAGATGTAGCAATAAATGACTATGTTGAAAAGGCAAAGGAAGTTGGTGCACAGGTAGTTGCTTCATCTGCCCTTATGACCACAACAATGGTCAGCCAGATCCAGATCGAAGAGCAGCTCAAGGAAGCAGGTCTTCGTGACTCGCTCAAAACAATGGTCGGCGGTGCACCCGTTACCCAGGACTGGGCTGATAAGATCGGTGCAGACGTCTATGGTGAAAATGCATCCGATGTGGTGACCAAACTTAAGGAGATGTTCTGATTTTAAGAAATCTCCAATTCAGTAGCAGAGATCTATATTTACTACATCTCTGCAACTGATTATTTGGGTACTTATAATGATATTGTAGGAGGTATTAATTATGGATTTGCAAGCCTTAAAAACACAGGAGCATAAAAGGAGAGTCAAAATCGGTTTCATGTGGGCCTTTTTTTGTGCAGTTCTCTGGGGTATATGGTACATCCCGGGTACAGTTGTATGGGTCCTAAATCCTTTTGATGCGATGTACGGTGAGATCGCTGCTACAAGTGGCGACGGGGTATCGTTGATCGTAACTGCTGTGCTGATAACAGCATTCAATGCTTTAACTGTCATATTAGCTCTTTTGGTTTGGAATGGTGTTCTTGGTAAATTCGGAGAAATGAAGAGAACACTGAAAGAATTCCACCCATGTTCCAAGTGGTTCTTCCTGGCTGCTATTTTCGGCGGTCCGATGGCAATATTGGGATCATTCATCGCAATGGGATTCGTTGGCGGTGCTTTTGCTGCTGTTGCAGCTCTTATGTATCCAGTAATAGGTTCTATCCTTGCTTCTAAATGGTATGGTGAAAAGATTACCAGACGTGCATACACAGGTATTGCGTTTATCATCGCAGGTGGTTTTACGATCTTTGGTGGTGGCGTTTTAACTGAACTTGGCACCGGGAATGTTTCCTGGATCGGTTACCTTGGAGGCCTCATGGCGGCAGCCGGTTGGGGTATTGAAGGTGCTATTGCAGGAAAAGGTCTTGACATCTCTGAACCTGATGTGAGTCTCACAATCAGATTCATTGCCGAGAATATCATCTGGTGGATACTAATCATTCCGCTTCTTGCAATCGTTGGTTTCCCAATGTTCAAGTATGCAATACTGGCATTTGAGCCACTCACACTCCTGACCTTGATATTTGCAGGTATCACATTTGGCTTCTGTTATGTTGCCTGGTACAAGTCGTTCCCTCTTATCGGTGTAGGCAGAGGACAGGGAATTGGAAACCTTTACGGTCTTTTTGCCGTGATATTCATATTCCTTTTCTTCGGAGATATGCCTGCCTGGACTATTTTGGTAGGAGGCGCTTTGTGTCTTGCCGGTAGTTCCATCATGTTCTCTGAATCTGCGGAAGAATTGGAATCTTTGAGAGGTGACTAAAATGGCAGATCTACGTCCTATTAAATTCAGGATACTTGAACTGTGCAACGAAGAAGGAGGAAAATGGAATTATGAGATTGTGCCGCAAATACAGAAAGAGTATGGTCTCAAGGGAGATTTCCAGAGAGATTCCATCAACTTCGATATCATAGAACTGGCATCAGGTGGATTACTACAAGATGTTGAGGTCAAGGTCGATGAAGATGGAATTTACAAGAAAGGTTTTCTTTTGCACAAATATAACATCACAGAGTTCGGACAGATCCGAGCGTCTGATGCATGCTTGCTGAACATCTAATGGAGGAGATCATATGGTACAAACAGAAGCCGCAATGGAAGCGTATAATGCGTACTGGGTGAATTCACCCCTGCCTGCTGCAGGTACATTGTATATGGTGTTGATCCTGATCATTGCCATACTTGCACTCTGGCAGGCAAGAACGTTTGTCTCTAAATTCTAAGGGGGAACTGAGCAGAGATCAACAAACCAGAGAAACAAGTCAAGTAGATGTCAGACACAGATAGATTTGCTATGGAATGGATTTAATGTGATCCCCTAATGACAAATCTACCTGTGTCATTTTAATTTTTTTATTTCTACTATTATTGTTTCACATTGCCCGCATACACCATAATGTGTTAAATTTGCCAGCGGGACAAATCCGAATTTCACAATAATACAACTTATTTATCAAAATTTAACGAGGTGTGCAAATGAGCAAAGAAGAAATGTTTAAAGAACTTGCAGATGCCGTAATTTCCTGCAAAAAAGATGCTGTTGACGCAGCAGTTGAAAAAGCAAGAAGTGAAGGTCTTGAACCGGCTGAGATCATTGAAAAAGGTCTTGCAGCCGGTATGAATGAGGTGGGCATTTTATTTGAGAGAGGTAAGTTGTTCTTGCCACATGTAATGCTCGCAGCCGGTGCAATGGAATCCGGAGTCTCAATTTTGGAAGCTGACATGCCAACGGAAGCTGCCAGTAAGAAACTGGGTGTTATCGTAAACGGCACTGTTGAGGGAGATGTACATGACATTGGCAAGTCCATTGTTTCCACAATGCTCCAGTCTGCAGGTTTTGAGGTCCATGATATTGGAAGAGATGTTCCCCTTCAGGATTTCATCGATAAGATCAAAGAGACAAATGCAGACATGGTCGGTCTTTCCGCTCTTATGACCACTACCCTTCCGGGTCAGAAAGCAGTTATCGAGATGCTCAAAGAGCAGGGGCTGAGAGATAATATAAAGGTCATGATTGGTGGCGCACCTGCAACAGAAAACTGGGCAAATAAGATCGGTGCTGATTGCTATGCAGAAAATGCAAGCGAAGCCGTGGCAAAAGCCAAAGAACTACTTCTCTGAAATTTTCGGAAGGTGAAACAAATGACAACAGAATACACTACTAGAATGGGAGACGGTCAGAGGATACTCATGACAAGGGAGCAGATCCTGGCAGACCTCAAAGAAGGAATGGCAGATGCTACAGACCTTGGCGAGATCCCTGATCTTAGTGAAGATGAACTCGATAAACTTGTTGACATTATTGCAATGCCTGCGAGAATGGTTGGAGTAGAACCGGGCAAGGAAGTCCCTGTAACCCACGATATTGGTACCATCAGGATCGATGGTGACCAGGGCAACAGCGGTGTGGGAATTCCATCCAGCAGACTTGTTGGTGTTATGATGCACGAACGTGCATTTGGTGCTGATACTATGGAACTTGGTCATATAGACTACAGTTACAAACCTGTCAAACCTGTGATCTCCAATGAACAACAGACAATGGAAGTCTGCCAGCAGAATACTATCGTTCCGCTCCTTTATGGTGCAATGCCAAATCTTGGTCTTTACTATACTCCGGATGGTCCATTCGAGAACCCAGGTGATCTTATGAAGGCATTCAAGATCGATGAGGCAAGAGCTTCTATTGAGAATTCAGCTAAACATGCTACAAGGGACATAACATGGATCATGCAGAAGATGATGGCTTCCGGTGCTGACGGTATTAATTTTGATACGATCGGTGCGGCAGGAGACGGTGACATGTTCGCATCCCTGCATGCTATTGAGGCATTGAGGAAAGAGTTCCCTGATATCTACATCGAAGCAGGTATGGCAGGCGAGCTGACTCTCGGTTTGCATGGTGACCTTAAATATGACGAAAAGGTGCTCGCAGGAATGTGGCCACATCAGCAGGCTCCGGTTGTTGCAAAGGCAGGTGCCAATATATTCGGACCTGTTGTTAATACCAACACCAGCAAAAGTGCTGCATGGAACCTTGGAAGAGCTGTTACTTTCGTCAAGGCGGCTGTTAAAGCTTCATCTATTCCATGTCATGTGAATATGGGAATGGGTGTCGGTGGTATCCCTATGTTTGAGACTCCAACAATTGACGCCGTGTCAAGGGCCAGTAAAGCTATGGTCGAAGTTGCCGGCGTTGACGGCATATAGGTAGGGGTCGGCGACCCGATGGGTATGCCGATCGCACACATCATGACCTCCGGAATGAGCGGTATCAGGGCAGCAGGAGATCTTGTTGCAAGAATGGAATTCTCAAAAAGCATGAGAATTGGGGAAGCAAAGGAATACGTTGCAAAGAAACTGGATGTTTCTACACTTGATCTTAGTGATGAGTACGTCATGAGGGAAGTGAGGGAAGATCTCGGTATCGGCGTGATAACTTCTGTTGCAGGTACTCCAAAAGGAATTGCAGCAAAGATGAATATCGAGAAACTTCTGGATATCAAGATCAATTCCTGTGAAAGATTCAGACAACAAATCGCATAGTTAAATGAATGAATAATATGGGAAATTTGAAATGAGACCTTCTGCGTTGCAGGGTCTCTTTTTTGATCCATTTATAGAGAAAATAACTACTGTCCAAGTAGGTGAATGGATACCGTTTCCCCATTATAGATATTGAGGGAGGTATTACATGTCAAATCAAGAACTTTTAGACAAACTCAGAGACACAATTGTCAGTCAGGACATAAACGGTTGTGTAGAAGCCACTAATGCGGCACTTGCAGCCGGTATCGGTGCAGTTGAAGCTATCGAGAATGGCCTTTCAGTTGGAATGAAAATAGTCGGTGACAAATTCGAAGCCGCAGAGATCTACCTTCCACAGATCATGATGTCTGCAAAAGCAATGAATGCCGCCATGGAAATACTGTCACCTTTGCTCGAAGGAGATACAGAAGCAGGAAAGGGACTTGCCATCACCTATGTTCAGGAAGGGGACATTCACGACATCGGTCACCGACTTGTAACAACAATGCTGGGTGCAAACGGGTTTGAGATCATCGATCTCGGAGTAGATGTGCCAAATGAAAAGGTCATTGAAGAGGTGGAAAAGAACAAGGACAAGAAAATAATCCTTGTCGGTTCAGCGCTCATGACAACATCAATGCTTGGCCAGAAAGACACAGTGGAACTGCTTAAGGAAGAAGGTCTCAGGGACAATGTCAAGGTCATGTTCGGCGGGGCACCTGTCTCAGATGCATGGATCGCAGAGATCGGTGCGGATGCAACAGCAGAGAACGCTGCAGATGCGTCTCGTGTAGCTCTTGAGATTATGCAGTAAGAGGTGACGAAGTATGACATATAGTAGATCAATGGATTGCTACGAGTTCTATGACCGGGCTAAAAAGGGAGAGAAGATCACACAGGATGACTGGGATCTTATGACCATTCCGATGAAGGCAATGGAACTCAAGCAGAAGTACGGAATTGATTTTAAAAATGAGTTTGTCCCAACCGATAAGGATATGATGAGCAATCTGTTCAAAGCAGGTTTTGACATGCTCCTTGAGTGCGGTATTTTCTGTACCGACACCAAACGTATCGTTAAGTATACCGAAGACGAGATCTGGAATGCAATCAACAACGTTCAGAAGAAGTTTGTACTTGGTACTGGAAGGGATGCAGTGACCGTTAAAAAGAGAAAGGTTGGTAGCAAGCGCAAGCCAATCGTGCAGGGCGGTCCTACGGGTTCTCCAATCTCTGAAGAGATGTTCATGCCGGTGCATATGAGCTATGCTCTTGAGAAGGAAGTTGACACAATCGTTAACGGTGTCATGATGACGGTTCGTGGAAAACCACCAATCCCCAAGAGCCCTTATGAGATCCTGGCCGCCAAGACCGAGACCAGACTTATCAAACAGGCAGCGGCAATGGCAGGAAGGCCTGGCATGGGCATATAGGGGCCTGAGACTTCCCTGTCCGCTCAGGGAAATATCTCTGCTGAATGTGCCGGTGGCATGATCAGTAGTGATAGTCACGAAGTCTCACAACTAAATGAACTTAAGATCGACCTTGATGCAATTTCTGTTATTGCACACTATAACGGTAACAGTGACATCATCATGGATGAGCAGATGCCTATCTTTGGTGGCTACGCCGGCGGCGTAGAAGAGACTGCTATTGTTGATATTGCAACACACATCAATGCATTTGTGATGAGCAATGCAAGCTGGCACCTTGACGGGCCGGTACACATTCGCTGGGGATCTACAAACACAAGGGAAACTTTGATGATCGCAGGATGGACCTGTGCTACAATTTCAGAGTTCACCGACATGCTTTCCGGTAACCAGTACTATCCATGTGCAGGACCATGCACAGAAATGTGCCTGCTTGAGGCTTCAGCCCAGTCCATGACAGATACGGCATCCGGCCGTGAGATCCTTTCCGGTGTGGCAGCCGCAAAGGGTGTTGTGCAGGATAAGACAACAGGTATGGAAGCCAGAATGATGGGGGAGGTTGCAAGAGCAACTGCAGGTATGGACATCGGAGAAGTTAACAAGATAATTGATGGACTTCTCAAACTCTACGAGAACGATTATGCAAAAGCACCACAAGGAAAGACATTCCAGGAATGTTATGATGTTAAGACTATAACACCAACTGATGAATACGTTAGTGTATACGATGGTGCACGCAAGAAACTCGAAGAGTTGGGGCTTGTATTTTAAAGTAGTCCAAAATGACCAAAAGTAGCGCTTAATCCGGATATTATCCGGACTATCTTCCTTCACCCTTTGCCGGTGGGTCATTACCGGCTCCACTTTATTCATAGAGAATAAAATATAATTGAATTAACAGGAGATCGAAATTATGGTTGAATATACACCAAAAGAAAGACTGGCACGCGTATTGAACAAGCAGCCCGTTGACAGAATGCCAGCTGTATCCGTTACACAAACTGGAACCGTTGAACAAATGGAAGCTTGTGGTGCATTCTGGCCGGAGGCAAATGAGGATGCGGAAAAGATGGCAACACTTTCTGAAGCAGGCCACACTGAAATTGGTTTTGAAGCTGTACGTGTTCCTTATGATATTTCCGCAGAAGCCGAGTTATTTGGCTGTGAGATCAAGCCGGGTACACAGGTTCAGCAGCCATCTGTTGTTGGACACGTTGTGAAGACCGCAGAAGATATTGAAAAATTAAAGGATTATGATCTGAGTGAAGGAAGGGTTGGTGTTGTTTGTAAGGCGATCAAAATACTTACAGATAAATTTGGAGCTGACCTTCCGATCATGGGTAGTATGCTGGGTCCTTTCTCACTGGCACAGCACCTTAATGGTGATAACTGGTTCATGGCCATTATGACAGATGA
>NZ_JAUVEY010000174.1:0-3640 GCF_030594565.1 Methanococcoides sp. | reverse complement strand
GCCGGTATTGTCCTTAGCCGTGTTGTCGGTGAGTATGTTATAGCTGGTTGGTCCTCTGATATGTCCGATGGGGTTACCAGATAGTCGGATGCCGTCGCCGGTATTGTCCGTCGCCGTGTTGCTGGTCAGGTTGTTATAGCGGGAAACAAACAGATTGATGCCGATACTGTTGTTCGACGCCGTGTTGTCGGTCAGCTTGTTGTTGCTGGAAACAAGCAGATTGATGCCGTCGCCGGTGTTGTTCGACGCCGTGTTGTTAGTCAGGTCGTTATAGCTGGAAGGCCCACCGAAGGGACCGAAGGGGATACCAGATAGACTGATGCCGTCGCCGGTGTTGTTCGACGCCGTGTTGCTGGTCAGGTTGTTATAGCTGGCAAAACCAAGTTGGATGCCGATACTGTTGTTCGTCGCCGTGTTGTCGGTCAGTATGTTGTAGCTGGAAGGGCCACCGATAAAAGGGGATCCAGCCAGCTGGATACCGGATTGTGTATTGTCCGTCGCCGTGTTGCTGGTCAAGTTGTTATAGCTGGAAGAAGTTAGAAGGATGCCGATACTGTTGTTCGACGCCGTGTTGCTGATTAGCATGCTGTTGTTGGAACTATTCAGATAGATGCCTGCCTTATCAGAAGCTGTAGCACCTGTTATATTAAACCCGCTGATGGTCACCCAGTCAGCAGTAACATTGAAGACATGGTTGCCGGATGTTGCGGCAGTGACATACGTGCTGGCAGCGCCATCTGTTGACGTGATGTTCAGTTGCTTGGTTACGTTCACGTTCTCATTGTACGTGCCCGGATACACAAGGATAGTATCGCCTGCGGTAGCATTGTCCACCGCTTGCTGGATAGTTGTGTAGTTCTGTGGACCCGCAATGCTGGTCACGTTGTACGTCACTGCTGCAGCAGTTCCTATGGTCATTAAAACTAAAGCTATTACAAAACAAATCAGTATACTTTGTTTAATTCTCATTACTTCCACCCCATGATATTACGATCATCAGAATCGTCTACATCTGTAGAGATCACTATCACTAAGGCAGAACATGCCAAAGACCATCAGGTACAAATAAAAGGCAGCGCCGCCTTGTCGCCCCCCACAGACGAATATGAACCTTTAGTTAAAGATTATATTTTATTTTATAAGTACATTGTTAAAGAATGTTATATGTTATGTGAAACATATTATTAGAGTACATAAATGTTAACACTGTTAACAAAATGAAATTAGTTAAAATCGATTTAATCAAATAAGTCCTTGGTCGGTTTTGCCAAGGGGCATATTTTTAGACTGTTAAATGCCGAAAAAAACGTAGAAATATTAGGGCTGCAAAAACACAGAATCACCAGCCAACGACTTATTTGAAATATATTGCAAGTAGACGGCCCGAGAAGGCAATCGTTCATCAAGTGCATACGTGTAAAAGAAAAGAACAGCAACCCTATCGGTTACGATGCTTTTGCATCCAGTGTCATCGATGTAGATGTTGTCGAATATGCTCCTGCCTACTTTGGTATCATTGAGCAGCAGGATATCAAGAACCGTTATACTGTCAGGAGGATCCATGAGAACCTTTGGGATAGCGAAATAGGCGGATTGAACCGCTACCCTGAGATGTGAGACAGGAACAATGGCGGATATGGAGCATGGTGCCATTTTACCTGCCAACTGGCAAACCATTACACTGCTATTGATGATCAGGACATGGCCGAAATGTATCTTGGCTGGGTGGTCGATATGGCACATAACTACCTCCTACCTGAACACATTTCAACCATAGAACGTTTCGAGATGTGGTTTGAGGATTATACCAATGCAAAGATACTGATAGATAGTAAATTGACCCTGATAGAGAACGTGCGTAACCACTCAAAATGGAAAGATGGTATGGCATATGTGACTATTCCGCTTATCTGGCCACATGCAGAATATATCAGAGCATACAAAACTACATTGAAAAATTCGGATAAGACATTTTAACAAATGGCATACTCACATTATCTTTATCATGAGAGATATTGCATGCCACTTTTTTCTCTTTTTTATTGTCCTAAATATCTATTTGATCAAAGCTATCTAAACCCTTCATATTTACTAATATTTACCACAAAAACAGTTCAATCCATCATTTCATCTATTGGAGATATAAGACTGAACTTATCCACATCAAAAAGCCCCATATCGGTAAGCCGTAAAGAAGGTATTACCGGAAGGGCTATGAAAGAATGAGTGATAAATGGAGCAGGAAGGGTACAACCAATCTCTTTTACTGCTTTATGAAGATCATTGAGCTTCTTTTCAATATCCTCCGCAGGTAATGTGCTCAATAGGCCTGCAAACGGTAGTTCGAGCTTTTCTACGACCTTACCATTACTTACCACACATATCCCACCGTTCATGCTACGTATTGTATTGGCACACAATGCCATGTCCGAATGATCGACACCTGTAACGACCACATTGTGACTGTCGTGACCAATGCTTTGCCCGATAGCACCGTTCTTGATACCCATACCCTTAATGAAACCTGCACCAATATTCCCGTTCCTTCCATGCCTTTCAATAACAGCTATCGAAAGCACATCATTCTCAACATCAGGCATCAATATGCCATCCTTGTCCGAATGCAATACAAAGGTCTCTTTCTCCGTTACGATAAGGTCAGGAACTACTTTTATGACCCACACACCATGATCTTTGTCCGCATTAGACCTTATCTGCAGGTCTGTGGCAGTAACTTGATTGAAGTCCACCGTATTGAACACTGTATCTGGATATTCATACGAAGGAACAAAACTTTCCACCGGTCTGCCAGATGCATAAACCGAATCTATAAGGAATTCCTCAAGGTCGGCCAATACGATGATGTCAGCCTTTCTACCCATGGACAGCGAACCGACAATATGGTCCACACGGTAATGTTTCGCTGCATTGATGCTGCACAGAGAAATAGCGTCCATAGGTGAAAGTCCCAGTTCCATCGCCCTTCTGACGATCACATCCATATAGCCTTTCAACAGATCGGATGGGTGCTTGTCATCCGTCACAAAGAAAACATTTTCAAGGGAAACACCATCCTCTATCAAGCGAGGAAGGAATTTATCGAGTGCTTTTGCAGCCGAGCCTTCCCGTATCATAAGTTTCATCCCAAGACGCAACTTTTCAAGAGCCTCATCATATTCGATGGATTCATGGTCAGTAGATATTCCGGCACACATGTAACCAAACAACTGCTCTCTGGAAAGTGCGGGACAGTGACCGTCAACGACCAACCTTTCCTTGAGCGCTGTCCGTATCATTGAAAGCTTTGCTTCATCACAAAGGATAACTCCGGGATAGTCCATCATCTCACCAAGTCCGACAACGTTCTCATTAGCTATCAGGGATGCAATATCATCAACATTTATGGAAGCTCCAGCAGTCTCAAAGGAAGTTGCAGGAACGCAGGAAGAGACAGCAACAAAAGCATTAAGAGGAAGGGTAGACGCTTCCTCGAGAACAAGTTCGATACCAGCCTTGCCAAGAACATTAGCTATCTCATGAGGGTCGATCACAACCGACGTAGTTCCATGTGCCAGTGCCGGTACTGCAAACTGGCTTAAGGTCACCATACTGGATTCAAAGTGAACATGACCATCCATTA
>NZ_JAUVEY010000125.1:0-6480 GCF_030594565.1 Methanococcoides sp. | reverse complement strand
GTTTATTCGGAGAGGTATGAACTGTAGTAAAAATATACAAATGCATTCAAGGGCCATAGACTTTTTCCAAGCATGGTATAACTTTGTCAAACCACATAAATCGCTACGAATAGAGATTAATTCTGGCAATAGGAGATGGAGGGAGATGACACCAGTTATGGCGGAGAAGCTTACAGATCATATTTGGACATTGGGTGAGTTGATGTCATTCAGGATTCCAATTCAGTAAGTGGGGGACACTGCCTGAAATCAAGGCTAAAAAAAATCGAAAGGAAAGGCTCAATTCTCTTGTTGATGAAATAATCTCCAATTCTCTTTTTTGCTAATGTTGTTTTCTGTGGTATAAAGTCATATATAGGAAACTCTGGCGAGAGTAAACGGTTTATTACTCGTGGAATCCATTTTCTGCAATCGTATTGAATACTTTCTTCCAAGACTTGTTGCCGTCAATGCTACGATCAATTTTAGTGTTACTTTTTTAATGCACTGAATATATTCGAGCATATAGTGTTCAAGTATAAGGAAACACTGATTTCAGAATATTTTCGAGTAGAAATCTATATCTTTTTAAGCAGCTAGATTTTTCGTTATCAATCAACCCTCAACATCTCAGCCAACTCTTCCAGATCGTTCCCTGCACCACTCACAGCTACTATCGAATGCATTGAACCGCCATTGTCTCCATCCATTCTCGGGATGATGTGAACGTGCACATGTGGCACTAACTGACCGGCAGCAGTCTTGTTATTAAGGCCGACGTTCGAGCCGTCTGCTAACATGGCATCCTCTATCATGCCTGTTAGCATTTTCACGGTGGCGAAAAGTGCGCCGGCATCTTCCGTTGGCATGTCGGTAAAGCTGTAGTGCTTTTTAGGGACAACTACGGTCTGTCCTCTGAGAAATTTCAAAACCAACTGTGCAATTTAAAGCCAATTAAAACTAAACTATTAGGATCTGTTAATATCTATTAAATTAATAGATAGCATTATCAAGTATAAAAATCTTACAAATAGTAATAATCTATTAGCTATTGGATAATATGAAAAAGATACTCGAAATATCCTCATTGTCCACGGAAGATGGAACTGAGGCAATGAAGTACATTCATGATCAAGATGTGATCAATTTTGTTTCTGAATATAATCGGAGATATCTTCATTGGGAAGAGGTTGGAAAAAGGAAAGACAACATTCCAATCAAACCAATTTATTTGTGGTACTTAATGAAAATGTTTCGGGTCATGATGACTCCTAATAAAGTTGTTTTTGGAAAATATATATTTCATTATACGATGCTTGATGAGTTTCAAGAAAAATTGCACACCCTCGATAAAGGCGCAGCAGGAAATCTTTCAAGCGTTATCGATGCTATCTCTGACAATCGTGAAAAGTACATATTAAATTCTCTTATGGAAGAAGCTATTGCATCAAGTCAGATCGAGGGAGCAACACCATCACGTCGAGTCGCAAAGGAGATGCTAAGGAAAAGTAAAAAACCAGAAAACAAAGATGAGCGGATGATCATTAACAATTATAACACAATGAAATATGTGTTAGAAATAAAAAATGAAGAAATGACTCCTGAACTTCTTCTGGAACTTCAAAAAAGAATGACCGAAGGTACTCTCGACAATCCTGAAGACGAAGGCGTTTTCAGGGACAACGATGAGATCCGAGTTTTTGATAATGATGGTGAAGTTTTACATACTCCTCCAAAAAAAGAAGAAGTATCAGAATTAGTGAGCGAACTGTGCAATTTTGCAAATAATGATGACCAGTTTTTCATTCATCCCATAATTAAAGGAATATTTCTTCATTACTTACTTAATTATATTCACCCATTTAATGATGGAAATGGGCGTACTGGCAGAAGTCTATTTTACTGGTATGTCCTGAAAAAGGATTATTGGCTTTTTGAGTATATGTCCGTATCACGTTTGATCTACAAAAAACGCCGGCAATATAAATTGGCATATCAATATACAGAATCGGATTACTTTTTTGATAAAGATAAAGAGATTGGTGATCTGACGTACTTTATTAAATTTAATTTAACTGCTATAATAGAATCGTTGCATGAAATTCTAAAATATCTTGAAATTAAGCAGCAGGAACAATATCAGGCCCTGATATACATGAATGAATCTGATGAATTAAACATCAGGCAACGAGAAATACTTAGGCAATTTATAAAATATCCACACAAAACAATGGCAGTAAAAGAAGTCATGAATACACAAGGTGTATCGTATGCTACGGCAAGAAGCGATTTATTTCATCTTGAAAAAATTGGTCATCTCAAAAAACAAAAATCCGGGAAGGAGTTTTTATTTGTTTTAATACACAATGATGCATAAAAGCGTTAAAATCAATAACTCCTCTCTTATCCCTTAAGCTTTATCAATCAACCCTTAACATCCCAGCCAGCTCTTCCAGATCGTTCCCTGCACCGCTGACAGCTACTATCGAATGCATTGAACCGCCATTATCCCCATCCATTCTCGGGATGATGTGGACATGCACATGTGGCACTAACTGACCGGCAGCAGTCTTGTTATTAAGACCAACGTTCGAGCCGTCCGCTGACATTGCATCCTCTAACATCCCTGTTAGCATCTTCACGGTGGCGAAAAGTGAGCCGGCATCTTCAGTTGGCATGTCGGTAAAGCTGTCGTAGTGCTTTTTTGGGACAACTACGGTATGCCCTCTGGAACAGGGGTTAATGTCAAGGAAAGCATAGGTCTCCTCGTCTTCATAGATCTTATGGGATGGGATTTTTCCCTTTATTATATCGCAGAACAGACAATCCATATTTCGACTCCTTATACATAGTTCTGCTTTACTTATTTATAATATTCCAACGGACATTCATTATTTCTTGTGTCTGTTGTACGTTGCTAACAATGCTATTGCGAGCAGTGCTGAGGGGAGATGCATTCTGTCATGAAAGCATACCTACAGACTGACGAAGGTCGAGATTTGGTCCGTTCAGTCTGTGAAGTAGATCAAGAAGATGTGCTCGATGAACGATTGAGAGAGAAGCAAGTCCGTGCGGTAAGTAAAGAGTGGTTGGAGTCACATGCTGTAAATCCTAAAGATCTCGGAAAGAAGTTATCATCTCGCAAAATTATTTTGGAGTAATAGACTTATTTCATAAATTTTATATACATTCGAATTGTTGCAGTTGGTTGAACTGGGGTATACAATGTACTGTTCTAATTGTGGAGAAGAGATTGATGATGTGGCATTTTGTCCACACTGTGGAGTATCGACAACTAAGGCGACAGTCGAGACAACGTTAATAAAAACGCGGAGTCCAGGGGTTGCTGCGATCATGTCGTTCTTTATTCCAGGATTGGGACAAATTTATAACGGCGAGATACTTGGGGGACTCGGCGCGATGTTGATTATCATAATCCTCATGGTATCCATTGTGGAATTGGGGGTGTGGGGGCTTTTGTTATTGTTGGTTTCTGGGTGTATTGTATATACGACGCATACCAAGGACCGTCTGTAAAAGTGCCCGCGCGTGAACAAGACAAAGAAGTGGACTGATGTACGTCAAAACAAAATGCTCAAAATGTGGTCAATACGATTATCAAAATGTTCGACTGCATGTAACTGAAGATCTATGCGGGAAATGATCTGATTGCGAGTATGTGCACACATTGGATGAAATAACTGTCACTGAGACAATATCCGAAGAAGAACTTGCCAGAGATATCCTCATGGAACTCGAAGGATATGTTTACGATGGCATGACCATGGATGAGTTCTGTAAACTGCTCAAAAAGTATTTCGGTGTAGCATCGCGTCATTGCTGTGACCTGATTCAGAGAATGAAGGTCGAGCTGGATATGTATTGTCCTGATAGGCAGTATTTGTATTTCGTGGAAACTTAATTTATGAATGAAAATCCCTTAAATCCATTGACGGTGGAAGAACGTATCAAGTATGTAGAAAGAGCATCGGTGTCATTTTTCTTTTTTGTTATATCTTTCCTTACGATATCCAATCCAAGCAGTATACCATCATTATATGGTTATGGGGCCATCGTTTTCATGATACTTTTTATGATATCATTCCCCCTTTGCAGGATGGTACATCGGTCAAATTGGAGTTTCAGTAATTCTGGATGCAACTCACAGATCGATTACTCTCATCAATAATAATACAAAGCTGTTATCTCCTATCGCAGCTTTCCTCGCAATCTTGATTGCAATATTCACCTTGAGGCAATTGGATCAGAGCTGGCAAAATATCATTGTAGGGGCAGTATGGCTTATAGCTAGTGTCGCGGTACCAAATTATAAGAGAATCATTAATTGGTTACAAAATAAGATTTCAAAAATCAATGTTTAAATATTATATGCCCTATTCTGCTATCGCAGATGTCAATCCGTGAGGTAGATGCTTGAATATCAAAGAGTTCCAAGAATTGCTTTCGGCAATCGAGATATACGATTTAGTATTCTCTAATCACTTTAAACTGAGAGCTGAAGAGCGAGGCTTGGATCAATTCGCTGACGTCAATCAGCTACATACTATATTAACAACGGAAGTACCAAAAGGAATCGTCGACCAAGAGAATAACAAGTTTCAAATAATTTACAGGATTAATGATAAGTATGATGCTATTCTCATCTGTGCAGTTAGAAATGAAAGTCCAGTAAGAATATCATTAGTAACTTGTATTAAGCAGGAAGCAAAACGGCGGGTGAAATGAATGTCTAATAAAGAAGTTGTCCCCGGGGATAGCGAATATGATTATGATTCATTAAATGATACATTTTATATTTACTACTCGAGCCGAAAATATAGCTCGTCGAAGATACTGGAAGATCTTGTCATAGACATGAATGCAGATAACAAAGTAGTCGGCATAGAAGTGCTGAACGCGTCCAAAAAGTTTGGGATTAGTAAGTACGAATTGCGATCACCTGTTGAACTTGAGTGCGAGATTGATGTTTCAGATCGCAAAGTGAATATAAATCTAAAGTTCACATTCTTAAAAAGAAATCATCATATTGCAAGAACCATGTCGGTAACGGGTACAAATGACATGAATCTGTCACCCGCTTCAAATTCGTTTGCACTTGCATGATTCACTATGGGTCAGTCCTCGATCCCCGACATTCCCCCTTATATCCTGGCATCAACTTTCGCGTCAACCATCTGTGCGAACTCTTGTCTCATCGATGATTTCAACTGCTCGAACTCTTTCTTCATTTGTTCGTTCTCTTCACGCAGCATCCTATACTCTTCGCTCTCGATGGTATGAACTTCAGTATCTTCGATTGCCAGGAAGGGTAGATATTTGATATACTTCTTCTTGAGAGCTTCAGGATCCGCACGATAGTATGCTTCATGTGTTCCACTGATCTTGTGCCCCATCAGATAATCTACGAAGAAAATGTCAGCACCTGCGTTCAGGAGAGTTGTATTGAAGTACTTTCTCATATTGTGGCTACGAATCTCATAATCCGTCTGTAAAAAATATGCAGATGCGAAAACTGCGCCGAGGATCACAAAAATACCGATGACAGAGAACGGTATATATGCATCATTATTGAGTATGAATGCTATTGGCCTTTTCAATAGCACACTCTGGGAGAATACAGCTAACTTATCTCTTAGGCCCTGTGCATTCCTTTGTAGCAAAAAGGCATCGTTTTTCATAGCACCACCTGCCAGAAGTTCCTTCTTTTAAGGAACTGATCATTTGCAGGTGGTCATACTTCTTCTACTTTAAATAAATATTTAATACTAAATGTATTATTTTTTATAATAATATTATTTCAAAAGTAGTACACTTAGATTGCTCATACAACCAATTTCTGATTGGTGAAAGCTATGCTGTTGTTGAAATGACTCGATTCAAAGAGATTGCCATGATCCATATAGTTCCTCTCAAATGTGAGGGCTTTACTTAGGGGCCATATTTGCCTTGTAAATTGCATTAATGTAGCTATCTTCTCAATATATTTTTATGCGCTTATATTCTGTTGTGTTAAAAGACGTTTTCCGCAGGAGAACTAAACTTGCGATCGCAGTCCTGGGGATCATTGTTGCAGCAACCGCTATTGTTGCGGTTGTTACAACGTTTTCTGCTGCAACTGAAAGCCTTTACGAAGAGTCGAACAACTTCGGTGCTAATATCATCGTAAGGCCGCAGACAAATTCGATACCCTTGATAGCAGGTTCGACATCTCTCGGGTCGATATCCACTGGTGATAACTACATATTGGAATCTGATATTCCCAGAATATACGATATCGAGAACAGTGCGAATCTGGGGGTGGTGGCGCCTCGTTTGTATGGTGTTGCAGGACTTTGGCATGGAAAGGTCATAGTAATGGGGGTTGATGTGGAACAGGAACAAAATCTCAGATCGTGGTGGAACATAAACGGGGATTGGCTATCCGACCCCAATGGCACGGAAGTGATGCTTGGCTCGGACATAGCAAAACCACTCGGATTG
>NZ_JAUVEY010000026.1:0-17526 GCF_030594565.1 Methanococcoides sp. | reverse complement strand
AGGAAGCTGGAATCCGTGACACTGTCATGACCATGGTCGGTGGCGCACCTGTCACACAGGACTGGGCAGACAAGATCGGCTCAGACATCTATGCTGAGAACGCAACTGACGCAGTCGTCAAATGTAACGCAGCAGCTGAGTAAATTGACTCTATGAGAAGATGAGGGGTTCGCTCGGACTCCTTTTTCTTTTCTTTAGAATTTATTATCTATAATTATATATACTTGTACGAATTATTATTATTATTATTATAGAGTTGGAGGAGTCACTTTGGACATAAGAGAATTGAAGAAATTGGAAAATAAACGTAAAATGAACAAGGGCTACATGTGGGCTTTGTTCTGTGCATTATTATGGGGTATCTGGTATATTCCTGGAACAATTATCTGGGCAGTACCTCCATTTGATGCAATGTGGATCAATATTGCAGATCCAACTGGTGCAGGAACATACGAAAGTGCAACAGCTGCAACACTTGTGGTCGCTGTTCTAATTTCTGCGTTCAACGCGCTAACTGTTATTATTGCACTATTGGTATGGAACGGTGCGCTTGGTAAGTTAGGAGAAATGAAGAGAACATTGAAGGCATTCCACCCATGCAGTAAATGGTTCTTCCTTGCATCTATCTTTGGTGGACCTATCGCTATCCTTGGTTCATTCATTGCTATTGGATTCGTTGGTGCCGGTTTCGCAGCAGTTGCTGCTTTGCTCTATCCTGTGATCGGTTCAGTTTTAGCCTATTACTGGTATGGTGAAAAGATCAGTAAACGTGCAGCTCTTGGTATCTTTGTCATCATCGCTGGTGGTCTCACTATCTTCGTTGGTGGAGCTCTCGCTGAGATAGCCGCTGGTGATATTGCATGGATTGGATATGTTGGTGGATTAATGGCTGCATTAGGTTGGGGTATTGAAGGCGCTATCGCTGGAAAGGGTCTCGATATTGCAGAGCCTGATGTTGGTATTGCAATTCGTTTCATTGGTGAGAACATCCTCTGGTGGATCGTCATTGTACCAGTAGTCGCATTGGCTGGATATCCAGTCTTGAAGTATGCTATCCTGGCATTCAACCCACTATCAATCATGGTCCTTGCATTCGCAGGTATCACATTTGGTTTCTGCTATGTCTGCTGGTATAAATCATTCCCACTTATCGGTGTTGGAAGAGGTCAGGGTATAGGAAACCTTTACGGTCTTTGTGCTGTGATCTTCATGTACCTTTTCCTTGCACAGGTGCCAGCATGGACAGTACTTGTCGGTGGTGCACTTTGTGTTCTCGGTAGCTTTGTAATGATCACCGAAGAAACAGGTGAGATGGAATCTCTGAGAGGTGAGTGATATGACAGGAGATATTCCTATTAAGTTTAGACTACTCGAGTTATTCTCTGATGAGAAAGAACACTGGAACTACGAGATCGTCGGACAGATACAGAAAGAATACGGAATGGACAGCAATTTCGGTAGGGACTCGATCAATTTCGATATCCTCGAGTTAGCTTCAGGCGGTATGCTCAGGTCAGTGGAATCAAAAGTAGATGAAGATGGTGTGTATAAGAAAGGTTTCCTTTTGCACAAATACGTCATCACAGATTTCGGAAAGGCCCGTGCAGCAGATACATGCCTTAACTTATAAGGAGGTTTGAATATGGGAGTAATGAACGACTATATGGTTGGCTACTACGGTGAAGGCTTTGATATGTCCACTGCCGTTTTTCCAGCAGCAGAATACACTTGGATGATCGCGATCATCGTCATTTCTTTGATCGCACTGTGGCAGGCAAGGACATTCGTGTCCCAATTCTAAAGGCCTAAAACACAAAATATATATGTGTAGTTGGACTTTTGGGTAAACGATGGGGTATATGCCTCAGCGCATCCACCCCAACTACACTTTCAATTTTCTATAAGTCCCTTTGGGATTGTCATAGAATTGTTTTCAAAGGAGGTTTTAAAACGACAAACGAAGAATTATTTAAAACACTATCCGATGCGGTAGTAAGTTGCAAGAAAGATGATGTAATCGCTGCAGTAGAGAAGGCAAAGGGCCAGGCTCCAGCAGTAGAACTTATCGACAACGGTCTCGCAGCAGGTATGAACGAAGTTGGCGTACTCTTCGAGAGAGGAAAGCTTTTCCTTCCACACGTCATGATGGCAGCAGACGCAATGTCCGCTGGTGTTGAAATGCTCCAGGACGAGCTTGCAACCGGCGAAGGCGCATCCACTAAGCTCGGTGTTATCGTAAACGGTACCGTCGAGGGTGACGTTCACGACATCGGTAAGGCAATCGTATCAACAATGCTTCAGGCAGCAGGCTTTGAAGTCCACGACATTGGCAGAGATGTTCCTGTACAGAACTTCATTGATAAGATCAAGGAAACCAACGCTGACATGGTCGGTCTTTCCGCACTTATGACAACAACCCTTCAGGGCCAGAAAGAAGTCATCGAGCTTCTCAAAGAGAACGGCATGAGGGACAGCATCAAGGTCATGGTCGGTGGCGCACCAGCAACAGACGCATGGGCAAAGAAATGTGGCGCAGACTGCTATGCAGAAAATGCAAGTGAAGCTGTAGCAAAAGCAAAAGAGCTTCTTTTATAATCACAAATTTTAAGGTGTAAACATGGCAACAGAATATTTCTTAAGAATGGGTGACGGTCAGAAGATCTTCATGACCAAGGAAGACATACTGGCTGACATCGAAGCAGGTTGTGCTGACGCAGCAGACCTCGGTGACATTCCAGCACTTTCCGAAGATGAAATGGATCATATGCTTGACATCATCACTTCACCTGGCAGGATCGTCGGTGTAGAGCCAGGACTTGAAGTTCCGGTAACACACGACATTGGTGCTATCAGGATCGATGGTGACCAGGGTAACAGTGGTGTAGGTATTCCTGCAAGCAGACTCGTTGGTTCAATGGTCCACGAGCGTGCATTTGGCGCAGACACAATGGAGCTCGGTCACATCGACTACAGCTTCAAGCCAGTCAAGCCAGTTATCTCCCAGGAACAGCAGACAATGGAAGTTTGCCAGCAGAACATGGTTATTCCTATGCTCTACGGTGCAATGCCAAACATGGGTCTGTACTACACTCCTGATGGTCCTTTCGAGAACCCAGGCGACCTTATGAAAGCTTTCAAGATATCTGAAGCTCAGGACTCTATCCAGCACGCTGGTGACCACGGAATACGTGACATGGTCTGGATCATGCAGAAGCTCCAGAAGGTTGGCTCTGACGGTGTTAACTTCGATACCATCGGCGCAGCTGGCGACGGTGACATGTACGCATCACTTAATGCTATTGAGCAACTCCGAAAAGAGTTCCCTAACATGTACATCAATGCAGGTATGGCAGGAGAACTCGTTCTTGGTATGCACGGTGACCTTGAGTACGATGGTACAAGACTTGCAGGTCTCTGGCCACACGAGCAGGTATTACTTGCTGAGAAGGCAGGAGCTAACACCTTCGGTCCTGTATGTAACACAAACACCAGCAAGACTTCCGCATGGAACATGGGTCGTTCAGTAACATTCACGAAGGCAGCTGTCGAAGCATCCTCTATTCCATGTCACGCAGATATGGGTATGGGTGTCGGCGGTATTCCAATGCTTGAGACCCCTCCAATAGATGCAGTAACAAGGGCAAGCAAGGCAATTGTCGAGATCGCAGGCGTAGATGGAATATAGATCGGTGTTGGCGACCCACTCGGTATGCCAATCGCACACATCATGGCTTCCGGTATGACCGGTATGAGAGCAGCTGGTGACCTTGTTGCAAGGATGCAGTTCTCAAAGAACATGAGACTTGGAGAAGCAAAGGACTTCGTAGCAAAGAAGCTCGGTGTCTCAAATGCAGACCTTTCCGACGAGTTCGTCATGAGAGAGATCAGAGAAGAGCTCGACATCGGTGTAATCACCTCTGTGCCAGGTTGCGCAAAGGGTATTGCAGCTAAGATGAACATCGAGAAACTCCTCGATATCGAAATCAACTGCTGTGAAACTTTCAGAAACACAATCGCATAATTTCAATAAAGTAGATGGGGTTCTTCCCTGTCTTCTTTTTATCTTTTCTTTTTTTAGTGATCTTTCAAAATCATTTGGTTTCAACACCATTATATTAGTCGTTTTTGAAAACAACTTTATATTTTAATTGCATTATCTCTATTAACATTACTCAGGCAGATGCCTAAATGCTTTCTGGAGTTTTAAAGTGGAATCCATATATCTGTTACAGATCGCGCTTGCGGTATTGGTCATGAGCCTTCTGGCACAAAGTCTGAGCAGGCTCTTCAAAATGCCCGTCCTTATTTTTCTGCTTGCAGAAGGTATCATTGCAGGACCTGAAATACTTGGACTTCTGGACCCTTCTCTTCTTGGAGAAGGTCTTACAGCAATAGTCTCTTTGTGCGTTGCAGTGATAGTATTTGATGGTGGGCTTCATATTGATGTGAAGTCGATAAGGGCCATACAAAAAGGTGTGCTCAGGCTTGTGACCATTGGGGTCATTATTACATTCGTCTGTGCAACATTTCTAAGCTATGCAATAGTTGGTATCCCATTGGAAATAGCTGCTGTTTTCGGAGCATTGGTAACTGCAACAGGTCCTACGGTGATCACTCCTGTTGTGAGGCAGGTCCGGGTAAGTCATAAGGTCAGCAAAACCCTAGAGCTTGAAGGTGTCCTTAACGATGCCGCCTGTGTTATACTTGCAGCACTTGTTTTTGAGGTCGTAGTTTCCCAGTTATCAGGTTTTGAAGTTGCCAGCTTTATTCTTTACAGAGCTCTCATTGGTCTGTTAATGGGTTCACTGGGAGGTTTCTTATTATCAAAGTTCCTCTCAAAAGCCGTTATCTCCGAGCAAATGGTGAAATTTTTGACCTTAACTTCAGTTATTGCTATTTTTGTAGTCTCTGAGTCATTGGGTGCAGAATCCGGGATCCTTGCAATGGCAGTGTTTGGAATAATTATGGGTACCTCAGATGTACCTTACAAGAATGTTTTAAAAGAGTTCAAAGGGGATCTCGTTATGATGATGCTCTCTCTTATCTTTATTCTTCTTGCTGCAATGCTCAGGTTCGAAGATATTTTCAGGATCGGTCTTCTTGGAATTACTGTTGTATTCTTATTGATGTTCTTTGTTCGTCCTCTTTCCGTTTTTGCAAGTATGGTGGGGACAGCGTTCAATACTAAGGAAAAGCTATTTATCTCGTTTGTTGGTCCTCGCGGAGTCGTACCCGCATCAATTGCAACTTATTTTGCGATAAAACTGAATGGTTTAAATTTTGAAGGTGGGCAAGAGCTTGTAGGTCTGGTATTTTTAACTGTTATCATTACTGTATTAATGACAGGTTTCCTGTCGAAATATGTAGCTAAGTTTTTAGGAGTGATACCCATGGAGATCCTTATAGTAGGCGGAGGAGAAGTCGGCAGAATACTTGCGGAGAGATTTGAAAAAAGAGGTGAAAATGTAGTTGTTGTTGAATCATCCGATGAGCACTGTCAACGCCTTATGAAATCTGGAATTCGTGTCGTACATGGCGATGCGGAAGATGTGAATGTCCTCAAAAAAGCCGGTATTGAAAATGCAAAATATGTCGTTGCAAGTACTGATCAGGATAATACCAATCTTCTGGTATGCCAGATCGCAAAGACAAAGTTCGGTTTCAAGGAAGATCAGATAGTTGCAAGGGTAAACAATATGGAAAACCTACATGCATTTTGGGACCTTGAGATACGCGCAATGAGCCCTGCCATGAGTACTGCTCTTTTCCTCGATAATATGGTTGGTAGGCCTCACATGTTCTCCATGTGCGAAGTAGGTGAAGGTGGGGATATACTCGAGATCAAGGTCACAAATCCAAAGGTTGCCGGAAAATCCATCAAAGAGTTGTCGCTTCCTGAGGACAGTCTTCTGCTAATGGTGAGGAGGGGTAATCAATCGTTCATTGCAAACGGTAACCTCGTACTTGAATTCGATGATGTGGTAACTGTCATTGGGGAAGGGGATGCAGCAAAGGTTGTTGCAGACCTTTTGGGTAGGTAATTTCAGTTTTTCAATTACTTTCACCCCGCTTACTTTAATTACTTATACTTAAGTGATGTAAGTTAATTTGCCTCTCTATCAGGAACAAACATGAGGCTTGAGGAAATAATATGGATAAAACAGCAGAGAATATAAAATCAAAATTTTTGGAACTTGGTGTGGATATACCAATTGAGGACATTGTAGATCGTCTTGATAAATTGGTGACAAAATTCAAAGTTCCTCTTGATGAAGCTCGCAGAAGTGTCATTACGTATTTCTTAAAGGAAAATGATCTCGACAGAAATGCTTTTTTTGGTGGTCAGTCAACAACACCTGACTCGAGGTCAACACCCGATGTTAAGCTCAATGGGATTGATGAAGGTGGAAAATGGGTGAACATCAAGGCAAAGGTCTTACAATTATGGGACAGTTCCCATGAATCTGTTTCACAGGTAGGCATCATCGGTGATGAAACCGCTACAATAAAGTTCATCAAATGGTCACGTGACACTATCCCTGATGTTGAAGAGGGAAAAAGCTACTATTTCAAGAACGTTGTTAGCAATGAATGGAATGGAAGGTTTGAAGTAACTCTTAATAAGAACACTGTGGTAGAAGAAATCGATGAGGACATTGAGGTCATTTCATCTCCGATGGCAGGAGCCGGGGATGGGCAACCTGCACCAATGGTAAATGTTGCTGATATTGCAGAAGATGGAAAATGGGTATCTATTAAAGCAAAGGTCTTTCAGTTATGGGACAATTCCCACGAATCTATATCCCAGGTCGGATTGGCCGGAGATAGCACCGGTACTATCAAATTCATCAAATGGACAAGTGCAGATCTGTTAGATCTCACTGAGGGGAAAAGTTATCTTTTCAATAATGTCGTTGCACAGGAATGGAATGACAAGTTCGAGATAACTCTTAACAAGAACAGTTCTATAGAAGAACTTGATGAAGACATAGAGATCGCTTCTACTTCCATAATCTTTGCTGGTGCAATGGTGGATGTACAGTCAGGTTCAGGATTGATTAAACGTTGTCCTGAGTGTAAAAGAGCACTAACGAAAGGTGCCTGCATGGAGCATGGAAAAGTAGATGGTACTTATGATCTTCGTATCAAGGCAGTTCTTGATGATGGTAACACTGCGCAGGAATCCATTCTTAAAAGAGAACTTGCTGAACAGATAAGTGGTATAACTCTGGATGATGCAATTTCCATGGCTGCTGATGCACTTGATCAGGGTGTTGTCCTTGATCAGATGAGGCTAAAATTACTTGGAAAATATTTCACTGTGACTGGCTCTAAAGTCGATCGATACATTCTTGTAGATTCAATTGAACCGCAGGATGGGATGGATATGGAAATGCTTGATGAACTAATCGCAGATGCGGAGATGATCTAAATGGCTGGATACGTTAGGGAAGTTTCAAGGCGCGTTTTTGCACAGGAGTTCAGAGAATCCAATCTGACCTTCAAGGATGGGGATGACCAGTATTCTCCACAATATCTGCTGACACCTACCGGTGCAAAGGTAAATCGCCTTTTCATTGTAGGTACTCTCATAGAAAAAGAGGATATAGGTACGGATTCCGAGTATTGGAGAGGTCGCGTGTCCGATCCAACTGGTTCTTTCATGATCTATGCAGGTCAGTACCAGCCGGAAGCTGCTCAGGCTCTTGCAGAATGTGAAACTCCTGCTTTTGTAGCGATCGTAGGTAAGCCAAGCACTTATACAAATGCTGAGGGCACGGTCTTTACATCAGTAAGACCTGAATCGATCTCAATTGTCGATGTTACCACACGTGATCTTTGGGTTGCGGATACAGCAAGGCGAACTCTTGAGCGTGTCAAGGACCTTGATAATATGGATTCCAATGTTGTCAAAGCAAAAGAGCACTACAATACTGATAAAGACCATTATTCATCAATGGTCAGGGAAGCTTTGAGGTCATTGAAAGAAGATCTCTGATATTTAAACAACTGCACATTTTGTGCAGTTCTCCTATTTTTGATATGTTTCGGCAATTTAAGTTATCAGCCCTTTGAAGTTAAAAGATGCCTTATGCCAATAAGTTTCTGAAATTTGGCGATAATGTGAACTCAAGTATTTTAGCTGGTAATGTTCAAAATAGAAATATAAAAGGTAATGAAGGATAAAGCCTCGTAAATTGTAGCTTTTATCTCTCGTTCTCCAGATCTCGTGAAAAATCGATGGATCCGCATGTTTTTCCTTCTACCTCAACTATCCTTGGCAATATTTTTCCATCCTTAATATCTATCAATACTACAGATGGGTCCGATTGACGTGGTTTTGTAGGTGAACCCGGGCATATCAGTATCACATCACTTTTTTCTATCAATGGCCTGTGGATGTGTCCGAATATAAGGACATCAACCCCCATCTCAAGGGCCAGATAACGCAAAGCGGTCGTATCCATAATGGACAGCGAGCCTTCATGAACTATCCCTATCTTAACTCCCTCTGTTTCAAAAACAAGTCTCTCAGGTAATAATTGTTTTAATTCGGAATCATCTGAATTTCCATGTACTGCCTTAAGTTTGCCTGTGGCTGCAAATGTATTATAGCATTCAGTTGATGTAAAATCCCCGGCATGGACGATTATATCGCATTCATCGAGCAATCCCCTGAAAGTGGGGGGTATCTCTCCTTCCTTGAGATGTGTATCAGAAATAGCAAGTATTTTCATAGTTATCCCTTCATAAAATATCAGCTTTTCCTCACTGAACAGTGAGGTCTACAAGCTCATATTCCAGATTTTCAATTTCCAGCCTGCTCATGATCTGTGGTACTTCCTCATCAATTGCAAGCACGAGGGATGATAATCCGTGGAATGCAGCTTCGACAATTGATTCCTTGGCCCCATACATCACATCTGGTTCCTTGTTTATCTTTTTCAATGCCACAAGGGATTCAACACCAATGACTGCAATGAATGATTTTGAACTGGCAAGTTTTTCCAGCCTTTCAAGATCTACATTTCTTGATCCGCCACGTTCGCTTCGTGGTATCTTGCATACGGTGATGCTTGCCGTTTCAAGTTCGATCATTCCCAGAAGGTTCGTAACCCCTACATCATCCCCTTTTTCAACAGAAGATATGGTGATGCCGGTTGCACTCGTTATATTCGTTTTGCTGACGTAAAGTAAACCCTTTCGCATCTGAAGATATACGTCATCCCCCTTTTCAAGATCTTCATCTGCAATAGCTGTCCATGTGGAAACATGACTAATGATGTCGCTCATGACAAAATTAGCATAGCGTTTCATGTCCGCAGCGCCCTCCAGGACCCATTCAACACCTTTTTTAGTGATCCTGTAACGTACACGACCATCAGAAAAGATAAATCCTTCAGCGGTAAGTTCTTTTATATATTCAGAAACTGCCTGGGGAGTAACACCGATCTTTTCTGCGATCTCCTTCTGGCGAACATTTGGCTGATGTGCAGCAACTTCTGTAAGTATCTGAAATTTGGTGATACCGCTTTTACTTTGAAGAATATCTATCATTCATTTTCCTCACTCATCTTGAGCCTTTGTCCCATGACCGAAAGCTTTGATGATCTTCTGGCCAGAGAACGAATGTACAATGGATTTTTGTTCATAGCACGCGTCAGACTGCTCATGGAATGATTTCCTTTCTCCACCAGTTCTTCAAGTTCGGTTATGAGGTCACTTATCTCTTCATATTTATTGAAAGTAAGTATTATTATATCGCTCAGATCTTCAAAAGAACACTGGAAGTTCGATTGAACTTTAGAATAAGATGAATGGTATTCCTTTTCGGGCTTTTTACCGGGTTCCGGCATATGCCACTGACTTTCAAGAAGTCCACATTTTTTCAGTATGCTAATGCTTTCTGTTGCATCAAATCCCATTTTCTCTTCTATGTCTCCTTTTGTCAACCACTCGTCTAAAAGGAGATTGAACACCTGTTTATGTTCTTTTGACTGAAAAGTCTGGAGCAGGGGAACCAGTTCTGAGGGGTCATTTATAATTCGAGTCCTTTTCGGCATTATTAGAAACCTCTTTTAAGGTAAGTTTTGGGGGGTTCGCAGATTTTTCCGGGTAAAATCCACTTTTTTATTCACTACGCTTACTCCCATATGCAACTTTAACTAAATAAAGGTGTTGTGGGTGTATGGCTTTATTGCGCAGATTCTAGTGTCTTATGCTCTTCTTTTTTATGATAAAAATCATCATCTTTAATTGACCGATACATTTATCCAAGTTTGTTATCAATACTGATTAGGAAGCATGGCTGAAGATCTATATACGAAAATTTATAAGATACTTGATAAAAAGCAATTATCCATAAGTGGTATAAGCAGGGAGCTCAAAGCAGAAGGTTTTGAAGAACACCGGCTTATCATCACAGGCTATCTTCGCGCATTGCGTGATATGGATAAATTAAAGGAAGTTGAAATCCCTCCCTCCAAGATATATGTATGTGTGGAGGGTGGGGATGCATCCGAAAGTGAGCTATATTCTGTAATGGCCAAACATTTTCAATCCCTTGAACCGGATATTCGTTTTCCTGTGGCTGTTCACATTGCCACTTCCATCTTTGAAAGACCTGTTTTCAAAGAAGAACTGAAATTAATGGGTATTAATGAATCCCACATCAGGAACTATCGCCGTTCTCTCATTACGGTCGGGGACCTGGCGGGTAAAGACCTGAAAGAATTGAGACGATCCATTAATCGTATCGAAATTCCTGATTCGGACCCGGCATATAATATCGCAGTTGATCCCACATCAGCTGAAGTACTGATTATTGCGAACACTGTTCTTATTGCCTTGGTCAAAGAGATGTCCGACCTTAGTGGTCTTGTGCCAAAGACAAAACAGGTAACTCTGATCTAAGACTAAGGTCATAAAAAAAGGGTGGTGAAGGGATGTTCCCCTCCACATCATTCAAGATAGATAGCTGGTCTGAGTGGATATGCGAACCTTGCCTTATTTTCGGGGTCATACTCTGCATTATCTGCTGAATATATCTCCACAGGACATCCAAGCTCGTTCTTGAAGAATTCCAGATTTTCCTCAAGTGCGATCTTCTCATCAAGATCGAAGTTCGAAAGGGTATCGAACTTTTCCTCGTTCATGGCCGTTATGTCCGAAACGACCTTCTGCGCAAACTTAGGAACTTCCTTTCCATGGCTCCTCATCTCTGGATCGCTCATAAGATCCTTTATAAGTATACCAGGATTCAGGCTTCCTTCCTTTTGCATTGAAAGGGCCTTCTTGAATGTCTCCATCTTCCATTCAGGTGAAGTGTACAATATGGCCTTCTTTGGTGTGAGCTTTGTAACTTTTATGATCTCATCCACATCTGCAAGGGTACCGCTGATAAGCTCCTCTGTAAATTCTGCCTGAGTGTCCACGAGACTCTCATCATATTGCGGATAGTCTGCCAATGAAATAAGATTATTGTCTGAATGGCCTATTGCCTCCCATATCTCTTCACAGATATGCGGGGTGAATGGCGCCATGAGTCTTATCCAGACATCCAGTACCTCACAAAGAAGAGCGCTTCCACCACGCTTCTGATACCATCTTATATCATTGAACAGCAGGAAATATGCATTCTGCAATGCATTTCGGGTTCTGATCGTATCAAGGGCTTCATTTGTTTCAAGTATGCGCTGCTGCAATCTGCTGAGTATCCATCTGTCGATGCCTTTCAGGTTCTCCACATTGCAGGTTGGTACTCCGGACCCTATGATATCCTTTGAAAAATTATAGAACCTTTCTATCTGCTTTCTGGCAGTTTCAATTCCATAGTTCTTCCAGTCAGCATCCTGCATCTGTTCCGCACTGGAAAGAATGTACATCCTGGAAATATCCGCACCAAAATTTTTGATGGCATCATTAAGTGTAAGAAGGGGGCCCTTTGATTTGCTCATCTTCTTTCCTTCAAGTGACACAAAACCATTGATGGCTATTGCACGTGGCCATTTATCCTCATCGAAGATAGCTACGTGGTGGAACAGGAAGAACAACAGGTGGTTCGGTATCAGGTCCTTTCCTGAAGATCTCAGGTCAACAGGGTACCAGTATTCGAAGTCGTTGCTTATCTGTTCGATGATATCTGCATCGATACCGCTCTTTTCAGCAGCAGTCTCCAATGAACATTTTTTAAGGAGCACATGGTCGAACAGTTCCGGCACTAGCTGCTCTGTCTCAATTCCCATTGCAATGAACTTCGCAACGATGTAATATGACATGTAGATCGTGGAATCCCCAAGGGACTCAATAAGCCACTGGTTATCAAAGGGCAGAAGTGTTCCAAGCCCTTTCTTCCTCGCACATGCCTTGTCCTTGAGCCAGTCCACTTTGTTGTTGAACTCGACCCTGAGGTCTTCAGGGATGATGTCCATGTTCTCGATACAGTGGTAAACCTTTTCCTTCCATTCAGGGTTAGAATAGTTGAGGAACCATTGTCCTTTGACCATATTGACGACACATGGTGTTCCGCAACGGCAGACGACCGGTTCACTGAACTCGTAGAATACTTCGCCGATCCCCATTTCAATGAGGTCCCGTGTAAGAACATCCTTGATCTTGGAAACAGCCATTCCGGAATACTTGCCCGTATTCTCTTTAAGCACACCACCATGGAATTCGCGGCGATAGACGATCTTTGTCGCCTCTTCTGCCTTGGGGTCGTCCTGGTCCTTTACCTCGAACTGTTCCACAGCCTCTATCGCAGGGAATTCCCCGAATTCTTTCACTTTGATCAATGAAATGAACTTGAGTTCCCGCAGGTCTTCAATGATCCCATATTCGCTGAGGTCCTTGTCATAGAGGTCTCTCAAAGCAAGATAATCGTATGGTGCATGTGAAGGCACGCTCATTACGATACCGCTTCCGTTCTCTCCCTTAACAAAGGATGCAGGCAAGGTAATGACCTGTGCGTCGTTCAGGGGGTTAGTGACCTTGATGCCTATCAATGACCTGGCATCGATATCCTCGATGAACTCTACCTCTCTGTCCGTGAAAGTAAGTTTACGATATGCTTCCTTGCTTACGACCCATACCTCTTCCCTGCCTTCAAAGGTCACTTTTATCTTAACATGCTCCAGATTTGGATTGATCCACAGATTTGTCACACCGAAGACCGTTTCAGGTCTTAATGTGGCACATGGGATAATCATGCCATCATACTTGAATTTGACAAGAGTGTAATCTATGATCGTAGCTTCTTCTCCGTGGAGGATATCATGATCTTCCACAGGATTATCGTCATTAGGGCACCATTTGACAGGATGTGAACCCTTGACGATGAGGTCCTTTTCATAAAGCAGATTGAACTGCCATTCGATGAACTTCTTATAATTTGGATCGGTGGTCGTGAACTTACGTCTCCAGTCGATGGAATATCCAATGGAGCGCATGGACCTTTCAGCTTCCACACTGAAATAATCCACTATTTTTTCAGGAGTGTCCATGCCCTTGAGCGTTTCCATTGGTATCCCGTGGAACTCGGTATACACTTTCATCGTCTCTGGATCTCGATTCTGTATGAGCTCTGCAAGCCCGACTATCGGTGTTCCGGTCACATGGAATCCCATTGGATAGAGGACATTGTTGCCCATCATCCTCTTGTACCTTGCAACGACATCACCGATGGTGAATGTCCTTGTATGCCCGGCATGGAGATTTCCGTTCAGGTAAGGGTATGGGATAGTTATGAAATACTTGTCGCGGTCATCGGCTTCAGCTTCAAAGACCTTGCTCTCATCCCATTTTTGTTGCCATTTTTGTTCAATATTGCTTGAATTATAATCCTGTTGCATAAATAACACCGTTCCAACAAGTTCTTATCTTATTTCGAGAACACATCATGGATAGCTTCGATCTTGGTATCCGCGACTTTTGCTATGGAAAATTGTAGATATGATAATAGCTCTAGTTCTGATAAATTTAGTTATATTTCGTTTAATTAATGACAAACTAAATAAAAGAAGCGGAAAGAACGCTTCCCTTTGAGTATATATTGTTTTCTTTAGATGGTGACCGTCATACTTATTGAAGGGAAATCTAATCCACATATCATGGATATCCAGCTCATAGAAGGCTCTTTGGTCATAGATGAACTACAAAGGTTCTTGAAAGGTCTTTCTTCAATAGCATCCGAACATGATGTGATAATACAGGGAATGGATGCCGGCAAGATCGCTGGAAAAGCCCATATAGACCATGCAATTTCAAAAGCAATGAAAGCAATGGAGAATGGTACTAACATTGCAAAGGACCTTGGGGTGGAGATGATGCGTTATGCTTCCGGTAAAAGGCAGATCGGCGAGGCATTCTCCATTGGGCTTTCCGAAGGCAGGCTGGATGTCGTGTTCATTATAATGGGAGCTCCTGAGAATGTGGGCGAAGCCGCTAAAAAGGTCTCTTCACTGGTTGAGCCCTCGGATGTGCTCAAACATTCAGTATCCAAGAATGAAAAACTTATTTCCCAATTCTCTATAACGGACGCTGAAATTGAGGCGGTGGGAGAGGACCGGATACCTGAACTGGTTCTGGAAAGGGTTGCTCTTGTGGATGTTTTAAAATAAGTCGATTTCGACCCTATTTGTGCCAATGGTCATTCTTGATGAAAATTTAATGGAAAACATTAATAGTTTTGAAACATTAGTCAGCTACATACGTTTACCGGAGATGATATTTTGCCTCACCCAAAGACAGTAGAGAACATGATAAAATGTGCAGGTCCTATCGAATGTGCATTACTTCCAAGCCTTATCCACGTAACAGAAGCTGCAGCCATTGCTGCATCATATCAGATGGGGAAAGGCAACAAGAACTACGCAGATCAGGTTTCCGTAGAAGCCATGCGTAGGATGATGAACACCCTTGATTTCAAAGGTGTTATCAAGATCGGTGAAGGTGAGCGGGATGAAGCTCCTATGCTATTCATCGGTGAGGAAGTCGGTACAGGCAAAGGTGACATCGTAGTGGACATTGCAGTCGATCCCCTTGAGGGGACAAACCTGACCGCAGACGGTATCCCTGGTTCTATCTCCGTTATGGCAATGGCAGAGCCTGGTGGATTGTTCCACGGTCCTGATGTTTATATGGACAAGATCGTTGTCGGTCCTGATGTTGTCAGGTATGAAAAGGAACACCCTGATGAAAAGATCGATCTTGATGCACCTATCATAAAGAATCTTGAGATAGTTGCAAAGGCACTGGAAAGGGATATTGGGGAGATCGTGGTTGTCATTCTCGAAAGGGATAGGCACCTGAATATGATCGAGGAGATCCGTGCCACTGGTGCACGTGTAAACCTTGTTTCTGACGGTGATCTCATGCCAGGCGTTTCCACAGCTATACGTGGCTCGGGTATCCATGTCGTAATGGGCTCAGGCGGTTCAGGTGAGGCCGTGCTGACTGCGGCTGCGATCAAGATCCTTGGCGGCAAGGTCCTTGCAAGGCTCGTCCTTCCGACAGTTGCCAACGGTGGATCGGAAGAAGAGATGGCAGAAGAGAAAGCAGAGAAGATGCCTCGTCTCGCTACCATGGGTATCACAGAAGACAACATCAATAATATTCTTGACACTGACAAACTCGTTCCAGGCAAAGATTTCATATTTGCAGCATCCGGGGTCACAAGTGGTCAGTTCCTGAACCAGGTGAACCTTTTCGGTGGCGGAGATGCCAGGGTCCACAGTATTTGCATGGGTAGTTCCGGTGTTGTGAAACTGACCGATTCCATCTATATCGGCGACAAAGAACAGACACCTCTGCGTCTGTAATTGCTCATTGACATGAAAGCACACATCACAACCTATGGATGTTCGGCAAATCAGGCTTCATCCGAGATCATGATCGCATCGGTCAGAGATCTTGGGTATGAGCTTGTGGATGAGAAGGATGCCGAAGTAGTGGTCATTAACACATGTACTGTCAAGTATACAACCGAGCAGAAGATCCTTCACAAGATCGAGGACCTTGGGGCTAAGGGCATTGATTTGGTCGTCACCGGCTGCATGCCACAGGTACAGCTCGAAACGATACTTGAGAGGAATCCCGATGCCCATATTCTTGGTGTGAACTCCATTGCAAAGATAGGGCAGGTCCTGAGGTCCATTGAAAACTCCCGCAACGGCGGTTCACGCGAAAGGGTGGAACTGATATCCTCCGAGCCGGAAGGATTTCTCAAGACAGCTCATTCACGTTTTAATCCGAACATACACATCTGCCAGATATCTCAGGGATGCGATTATAGCTGTGCCTATTGCATCGTTACGATAGCCCGGGGCAAATTACGCTCTTTCGATGCCGACTCCATTGTTGAGGATATTCGTATGGCAGTGGATGAGGGATGTCGTGAGATATGGCTGACCTCACAGGATAACGGGCAGTATGGCACTGACAGGGATGTATTGCTTCCGGAGCTTTTAAGGCGTATCGTGGCGATCCCCGGGGATTTCAAGGTAAGGGTCGGCATGATGAACCCGTTCTCGGTAACTCCTATCCTTGATGAGCTTATTGATGCTTTCAAATCTGATAAGATATACAAGATAGTGCATCTTCCGATACAGTCAGCATCTGATTCTGTCCTTAAGAAGATGAACCGTTACCATTCCATAGAAGAGACCAACGCCATCATTTCCCGTTTAAAGGATGCTTTTCCGAATCTGACACTTTTTACTGATATCATTGTAGGATTTCCGGGTGAATCCGATGAAGATTTCAACATGACGCTGGAATGGGTGAAGACAATGAAACCTGACAAGGTGAACATTTCCCGTTATACTCCTCGCCCTCTTACAAAAGCACTTGAATATCGCAATCTGGATACTCGCATCGTTGTCGAACGTTCACATAAACTTCACAAACTATGTGATGCCATTAAATTGGATTCAAAGAAAAAGATGATCGGCTGGAAAGGGGAAGTTTTCATTTCAATGGATGCAAAGGTCAAAGGAGTAATGGCACGTACTGCATCATACAAACCGGTCGTTCTTCCTGAAGGCTCTGTATCTCCGGGAACTTCCTGTGATGTTGAAATTTATGATACGACTGCCGGATATTTCCTTGGTCGTGTTCTGGTATGATGTCGCTTCTTTATCTTTTTTGATCTTTTTCCTGAACACGAGTGACTATTTCCTTGTTGTAGGATTTGACGATATCACTTCTTGTAATGATGCCAAGAAGTCTTTTGTCATCATCTCTTGAGACAACAGGTAGTCTTCCAACGTCCCTCATCGCAAATCTTTTCAGGACAACATCCAGCGTTTCGTCAGGGTATGCTGCTATAACATCATGGGTTGCAATTTGGCTTATCTTAGTATCAAGCTCTCCATAATTGACCTTTTCTCTCATATCCTCGAGAGTTACTATCCCACATAACTTCTGATCGCTATCAAGGACCGGAAATCCTGCGTGCCGGCTTGACTGCATAAGGCCGAGCAGGTCCTTTGCGGTATCTTCCACGGATATCGTATGGACATTAGTTCG
>NZ_JAUVEY010000155.1:0-5125 GCF_030594565.1 Methanococcoides sp. | reverse complement strand
TCCTGATGCTCAAGGTACTCGTCCCATGTGCAATATCCACTCTCCCATATTCGTTTTTCAATCGTTTTTCCAATTCCGGGGATGTGTGTGTAAGTACTTGTAAGCATTTTGTTTGCTCCACTGGACTTTCAGCTATACTTCTATTTAATGATGATGAGTTGCCATTTCTTTAGAAGGATTTAACATTAAGAATACACATTTTATATATAGAATCAACATATAACTTATATTTATTATTAAGAATACAACAGGGACTATCATGCGTGCAGATATAACTTCACTGTTTGGATTAAATGTGTATACGAACCAGGGTACATATGTGGGTAAAGTGAACGACCTCGTCTTCGATGTAGATGAAAGAATTGTTTCGGGGCTTGCTCTTTCAGACATCAATCGTGATATTTTTGATGTCCAGACAAGAGGCGTTATCCTTCCGTACCGCTGGGTGGTCACAACCGGGGACATCGTCATTATTCGTGATGTCGTCAGCAGGTTCAAGAAACCTGCAAAAGAGGAAGCAAAAGACGATTGATGTTATTATGAAAAAACGGGAGATCTATTCCGATCTTCGCTGCATACCGCCTGTGATCGTACGTGTAGATGGCAGGACATTCAAAAATACACTTTCCCGGCTTGGATGTGAAAAGCCGTATGATGAAAAGTTTGCATCTGCAATGGCAGATTCACTTGAGCTTTTTTTCAAAAAAAGTGGAATTAATGCAGCGTTGGCGTACACATTTTCTGATGAGGCAAGTATCCTCTTCTTTGATCTGCCTTTTGACGGGCGGGTCGAGAAATTGGACTCTGTCATATCCAGTTATCTTAGCAGTGCTTTTACCATCAGGATGGGTCTTGATGAACCTGTATCCTTCGATTCGAGGATCGTTCCGGTAAGCAAGGAGAATGTTGCTGAATATCTTATCTGGAGGCAGAGTGAGGCGTGGAGGAACTGTGTAAGTTCATACGGCTATTACACATTGCTTTCGGAAGGTATGAGCAAAAAGGATGCTGCATCGGCCATTAAGGGTAAGAAGGCGCAGGATATACATGAATTGCTATTCCAGCGCGGCATAAATCTCGATAAGGTTCCCATGTGGCAACGCAGAGGGGTTCTTGTCTATAAGGACGATTACGAGGTAGCCGGATTTGATCCTGTGCGCAAGGAAATAAGATCAAGTACAAGGAAAAAAGTGGTTCAGGATTGGGAAGTCCCACAATTCTCTTCTGAAGAAGGTAATGATCTTTTGAAAAAACATCTTATAGGTTATTGATGTATCGTAACCTATATTGGGATGGCTTAACTTTAATGTTTTATTATTCATAAAAATCCTAATATAACGGATTATTTAGAGCGGTGAATTCATGGAAAAGATGGATCTTATAAAAAGGAACGTGCAGGAAATAGTTACGGAAGAGGAACTTACAAAATTGTTGGAGACAAAGGAACATCCTTCAGCATATACCGGCTACGAACCAAGCGGAAAGATCCACATGGGTCACGTTCTTACTGTTAACAAATTACTTGACCTCCAGAAAGCCGGATTTGAGATAACGGTCCTTCTTGCGGATGTTCATGCTTATCTTAATCAGAAGGGAACAATGGAAGAAGTACGCAAGACCGCTGATTACAACAAGGAATGTTTCCTTGCACTTGGTCTTGACCCGGAGAAGACAAATTTCGTTTATGGCTCTGACTTCCAGTTATCTCCTGAATACATGCTTAATGTTCTCAAACTTACTCAGGCCACTTCACTCAACAGGGCAAAGAGAAGTATGGATGAGGTAGGCAGAAAGATGGAAGATCCAAAGGTATCCCAGATGGTCTACCCGATCATGCAGGCAGTGGATATTGCTCTTCTTGGTGTCGATGTTGCAGTTGGTGGCATTGACCAGAGGAAGATACACATGCTTGCAAGGGAAGGTCTTCCAGGGCTTGGTTTTAAGGCACCTCTTTGTATCCACACACCTATCCTTCTCGGACTGGACGGTACGAAGATGTCCTCTTCAAATGAGAACTACATCTCTGTTGACGATGATGAAGCAGCTCTCAAAAAGAAGTTCAAGAAAGCATTCTGTCCGGCAGAAGATATTGAGAACAATCCGGTCCTTGAGCTGTTCAAGTATCACATAAGCCCACGTTATGATGAGATGGTTTTCGAAAGACCGGAAAAGTTCGGTGGTGACCTTGTCTGCAAGAGCTATGCTGAGCTTGAAAAAGTGTTTGCAGACGGCAGTCTTCATCCAATGGACCTGAAGAACGGTGCAGCTAAATACCTCAATGAGATACTCGAACCGGTACGTGCAGTTCTTGGATAATGATATTTTGGCAGAAATTTGTTTCTGCCTACACAACCTATTTAATGCTTGCACTCTAACAATTAATTTAATGAATATATGTTAAGATGGGGAGTAATATGAAATACACATTTCAGGACTCTACCGATCTCCCTCTTCAAAGAGATATTATCAAGGATGTTCAGAATTTCGTTGATATATCAAGAAAGGTCCTTCCGATAGAGAACGCTTCCATTGAAAAGAACGACGATCTCTACAGAAGGCGTATCTCTCTGGAAAAAGGGGTCGATGAGCTCGAGTCTATTAACAGTAAGGTTCTTGAATTCATAAACGGTCTGACGGAAGATTCTGATATGAAAGAGATCCTTGATTACAGGAATTCTGTTTTTGATCAGTGTGATGCTTCTTTCAATAAAAGCACAAAGACAATGCAATTTGAGATAGAGAGCATCAATAATAGCATCGAAGATGGTAATTTGGGTGCAAGCAAACAGATATTGTCGAGTCTCAATTCTCTTTTTGAAGGTGGCATCTATGGGACGACAGACAAGTTCTTCGCTGCAATGAACAGGGGTGTTCTTAGTGGAAAACTTTCATCAACAGTCGCTGGAATGGAATACGAGTCTGACCTTACTTTCAAGGATGACCTGCTAACGGTAAGGGGTGTATATGGCACTCTTTTCCTGCCTACATGGATAAAGTCTGGCATATTTTACAAAGAAGAAAAGGTCAAATTGGAAGAAGTATCCGATTTCATGTTAACGTCCCTGGAGTTTGATGATGTTCGGTTTATGGCCAGTTTCGAGAACAAGAAATCCACCAAACGTTTCAAGGTTGAAATGGACGGCAACTCCTTTGTATTGCATTACCATGGGAACGAGGTGACTGCAGACCCTGCTTTGATGCAGTCTCTGAAATCGGAACATGTGATAGCTTTGCTTGATGCATTTAAAGAACACATTAGTTCCAGCATCCAAAAACACACTCTTGTCAAATTAGTGCTTGATGGCGATGATGCTATCATGAACAATCAGATATTCGATTGCTTGAAACTTATTGCCGAGCAGTTTACAGAACTTATCGACGAGTGTCTTGAAAGGGGTTATGCTAAGGATGAGATCACTATAAAGATCGAGGAGAACGATGGTACTCGCACTGAAAAATATGTGAGCAAGACCGATCTGTTCGACCAGCTTTCGGAGCTTGGCAGTGAAGGTCTGGAACTTGCAAGTCTTCTCGGCGTGGACAACATTTGATCTGAACTCCCGGTACTTTCGTACCGGTACGATCTTTCCTTTCCTTTGCTTTCTCTTTATGGTTTTGCTCTAGAGAATTCTTATTAGTTTATATAATATAAAGCAAAGGAAAAATGTGGGTTGATATCTTTGATAATAAACGATCTTACCATAATCTTCGGTCTATCCATAATAATCCTTTACTTATGTCATCGCCTTCACATTCCCATTATTGTCGGTTTTCTTGTGACCGGAATACTCGTAGGTCCCCATGGCTATGGTTTTATAGATGCCGTCGAAGAGGTGGAGGTACTTGCGGAGATGGGCATCGTCCTTCTTTTGTTCACTATCGGTGTGGAGTTGTCCATTAAAGATCTCTGGAAGATCAAAAGAGCGGTTGTATTCGGAGGCTCTATTCAGGTCCTTCTTACAATTATTGCTGTCTTTTTCATTGCTAACTACCTTGGGTACGGGATAGGCGAATCGATCTTCATTGGCTTCCTTTTCTCTCTGAGCAGTACTGCCATCGTGCTCAAACTGTTGCAGAAACGTGGGGAACTTCAGGCACCTCACGGTCGTTTTTCACTTGCAGTTCTATTGTATCAGGATGTCATTGTCGTACCAATGATACTTATCACTCCATTCCTTGCAGGTGCTGGCTCCATGTCGGATGCTGCTTTTATTCCTATCATCGCAAAAGGGCTTGGCTTGATCCTTCTTGTTTTTGCAAGTGCAAAATGGATCGTTCCACAAGTACTTTTCCAGATAACAAAGACAAGGGATCCCGAACTGTTCTTTCTCAGTATAATCGTCATTTGCCTTTCTGTCGCATGGTTAACATCGAGTCTGGGTCTGTCCCTTGCTCTGGGGGCATTCCTTGCAGGGCTTATCATCTCCGAATCCGAATATAGTCATCAGGCACTGAGTAACCTCATTCCATTCCGTGATATTTTCATGAGCTTCTTTTTCATATCCATAGGGATGCTGCTTGACCTTGGTTATTTCTTCAATGATCCTGTTCTGTTCATACTAGTCGCAGTCTGTGTATTAATGCTCAAATCGGTAATTGCAGGAATGTCTTCGTATTTGCTTGGTTTCCCTTTGCATACGGCTGTAATGGCAGGACTTGGTCTTGCACAAGTAGGTGAGTTCTCCTTCGTTCTCTCCACGTTCGGTGTGGAGTTTGGGCTGCTCACCGATGATGTCTATCAGCTTTTCCTTGTGGTCTCTATTCTTACTATGGCAGTCACATCATCTGTGATGTCCCTGTCCCCGAAAGTTGCAGACAAAGTTGTGAACCTTCCAATTCCTTCAAAAATGAAATGTGGTTTCCACTCCCGTAAAATGATGCCGGTACTTGACAAGAAGGGCCATCTGGAAGACCATCTTATCATTGCAGGATTTGGTTTTAATGGCAGGACAGTTGCAAAAGCTGCAACGGTTGCAGGCATTCCTTATCTTATCCTTGACACGAACCCTGAAACGGTCAGGAAGGAGCAGCTAAAAGGCGAGCTCATCTATTATGGTGATTCTTCCCAGCAGGGTGTTCTGGAGCATGCGGATATCAAAGATGCGAGAGTAATGGTCGTTTGTAT
>NZ_JAUVEY010000037.1:0-14972 GCF_030594565.1 Methanococcoides sp. | reverse complement strand
GAATACTTTCAACCCGCTTACCTTATGTATATATAGTCCTGGGGGATAAATGAAGAACAAATGTGCACACATGAACAAAAGAAACTAGTGCACCTTAAGGAGTAATTAAAATGACAGAAGTATTATTGGAAGATCTTGATCACGTAGGACCAGCAACAGCACAGAAGCTCAAGGATGCCGGATTCACTACCATTGAAGCCATTGCTGTAGCCTCTCCGGCAGAACTTGCCAACAGTGCGGAGATCGGGGAATCTACAGCTGCAAAGATAATCAACGCCGCCAGGCAGTCGGCGGATGTCGGTGGATTCGAGACCGGCGACCTTGTTCTTGAAAGGCGGAAACTTGTGGGCAAACTGTCCACCGGGTGCACGGAATTCGATGAGATGATGGGTGGCGGGATAGAGACCCAGTCCATCACGGAAATGTATGGGGAGTTCGGGTCTGGAAAGACGCAGATCGCCCATCAGCTTGCTGTGAACGTACAATTGCCTCCCGAGCAGGGCGGTCTTGGTGGCTCTGTGATCATGATCGATACCGAGAACACCTTCAGGCCTGAAAGGATCGCACAGATGGTAAAAGGTATCTCTGATAAGCACGGCATCGAGTACGACCCTGAGGAATTCCTCAAGAACATCCATGTGGCACGTGCCTTCAATTCCAATCATCAGATCCTTCTTGTGGACTCCGCCAATGAGCTTGCTAACGAGCTCAAAAATACCGAGATGCCAGTCAAACTTCTTATCGTTGACTCCCTCACTGCCCATTTCAGGGCTGAGTATATCGGCAGGGGTACACTTGCCGACCGGCAGCAGAAGCTCAACAAACATCTTCATGACATCCTGCGTTTCGGTGATCTTTCCAATGCATGTGTGGTAGTCACCAATCAGGTCATGTCAAAACCTGACGCTTTCTTCGGCGACCCCACAAAACCAATAGGCGGTCACATTCTTGGCCACACTGCCACCTTCAGGCTTTACATAAGGAAATCCAAAGGCGAGAAAAGGATAGTCAAGCTCGTGGACTCTCCGAATCTCCCGGACGGCGAAGCCCTCATCTCCGTCACAACAGATGGTATTGGGGATGCCTGAGTAAACAATTATATGTTTCCTCGTCATATCTGATGGCATGGTCCTCAAAGCTATTGTCATTGATATTGACGGAACGATAACCAACCCTGACAGGACACTGGACCTCGATGTCGCAAAAAAGTTTCGCGAATTGAACGTACCGGTGATCCTGTCCACAGGCAATCCCTTGTGCTATGTCCACGCCGCTGCCAAGCTCATAGGCATCAGCGGGATCGTGATCGCAGAGAACGGGGGCGTGGTCTCCACTGGTTTTGACAGTCCCTCCATCATAGCCGATGGCAAAGAAGAATGTGAAAAGGCCTATGACCTGCTGTCTCAATATTATGAACTGGTAAAGCTCGATGCTGCATATCGCAAGACCGAGGTCGTACTTAACAGGGATGTCGCAGTCGAAGATCTCCGCAGGACCGTCTCAGAACACGGTATCGACATAGAGATCATCGACACCGGTTATGCCATCCACATCAAAAGCAGTAGCATGAATAAAGGCACAGGGCTAGTGACAGTTGCAGAGCTTATGGGGCTTGAACCCTCAGATTATCTTGCCATCGGCGACTCATGTAACGATGCCGAAATGATGCAAGTCGCAGGGTTTGGGATCGCAGTCGCCAATGCCGACGATGAAGCCAGGCAGGCTGCAAAATACATGACCCCGGCGTCCTTTGGCAAAGGTACCCTTGAGGCCATTGAGTATGCTATCTCCAATGGCCTGCTCTAAATAAAAAAGGGAATTACAGGTTGTTGCGTGGCAGGCTTTTCGCCATGAGCTTATCAACAACTATGTAATCCTTGATAGCACTGACCGCATCAAAAGAAACGACGATGTACTGTCCGTCCTTTTGATATTTGGAAGTATCCAGGCCGATATCCGGCTTAATGATAAGGTTTTCCAACTCACCTGTCTTATTTTCCATCACTATATTGTTCAGTACGCCTAGCTCGGTTCCATCTGTGGCCATTACCTGTTTATTGGTCAGGTTCTTTGCAAACACTTTTGCCATCCTTTATCTCCCTTTGAATATTTAGTAGAATCTTTACATGTAACCCATATAAGAACTTGTTTCTTGTTTATGAGTTCCACCCTTAAGTTTGTCCTGGACCTTGTTATAGAATTCGGCCATATCCTCTGTAATCGTAGGCTTGACCTTCTCGATTGCAGCAAAGAAATGCCTTGCCTTTACCTTCTCAGCATCAAAATCCTCGCGCAGTGCAAGCATTGCAGCCTCTCTGCACACTGATTCTATATCAGCCCCTACATACCCTTCGGTCATGGTAGCAAGCTCCTGGATACTGACATCGCTATCCAGCGGCACGTTGCGGGTATGGATGTTGAATATACTTTCCCTTCCCTGGATCGTGGAACTGCCTACAAGCACAAGTCTGTCAAACCTTCCTGAACGCATCAGGGCAGGATCGAGCATATCCGGTCTGTTGGTAGCAGCAATAACTACTACTTCCTTTAGAGGCTCCAATCCGTCAAGCTCTGTCAACAATTGATTGACGACCTGTTGTGAGCTTCTTCCGGTCTCACTATCTGCCATCCTCGTTGTAGCAATGGAATCTATCTCATCGAAGAAGATGATGCAAGGGGATACCTGTCTTGCTTTCTTGAAAGTATCACGTACAGCCTTCTCGGACTCACCCACGAACTTTGACAGCATCTGTGGTCCCTTTATGCTAATGAAATTAGCATTCGCCTCATTTGCCACAGCCTGTGCAATAAGGGTCTTTCCGGTACCTGGCGGACCATACAGTAAGATCCCCTTAGGCGCCTTGATCCCCATCTCAATGATCCTGTCCGGATGTTTCAGCGGCCACTCGACAGCTTCGACGATCTCCTGCTTCGCATCATCAAGACCACCAACATCCTCCCATGTAATGGACGGTATTTCCACAAGCACCTCTCTCATGGCGGAAGGTTCCACTTCCTTAAGTGCTTCCTCAAAATCATCAGCCTGGACAATGAGCTTTTCCAGTACTTCCTGTGGGATCTCATCCTCATCAAGATTTATCTCTGGGATGATCCTGCGCAGGGACCGCATTGAAGCCTCCTGGACAAGTGAAAGCAGGTCCGCACCCACAAAACCCTGGGTGTAGGTGGAGAGATGTTCAAGATCTACATCTTCCGCAAGCGGCATTCCGCGAGTATGTATCTGGAGCACTTCCAGCCTGTCATCGCTACCCGGCACCCCTATCTCTATCTCACGGTCGAATCTTCCCGGTCTGCGAAGGGCCGGGTCGATGGAGTCCACGCGGTTGGTAGCTCCGATAACGACTATCTGTCCTCTCTCATCCATGCCATCCATAAGCGTCAAAAGCTGGGCCACTACCCTGCGTTCGACCTCACCTGTCACGTTCTCACGTTTTGGGGCAATGGAATCTATCTCATCTATGAATATGATGGAAGGCGCATTCTCGGCCGCTTCCTCGAATATCTTTCTCAGGCGTTCCTCGCTCTCTCCATAGAACCGTCCCATTATCTCAGGACCTGCAACATAAAGGAAATTCGCCCTTGATTCATTGGCAACTGCCTTTGCAATCAGTGTCTTTCCCGTGCCTGGAGGTCCATGAAGGATAATCCCTTTGGGAGGTTCGACATTGAGTCTCTGGAAGATCTCATGATGCTTCAGAGGCAGCTCTATCATCTCGCGGACCCTCTGGATCTCGTCCCCAAGACCGCCAATATCCTCATAAGTGATGCCGCTGGCAGTGTCCTCATAACCTTCCACAGGTTTCTGGCGCAGTTCTATCTCTGTACTCTCATTGACCATCAAAATGCCTTCTTCAGGCTCGCTCTTAATAGCAACAAGAGGTATCGCCTGATTTCCAGGTACTGATTGGGTCATTGAACTTGTTATTGGAATGATATCCCCTGCAACGAACGGACGTTTCAGTATATTATGTTTGATGATAGCGGTTATGTTAGAACCGAATTCCATCATTACACCTTCAGGAGGTGCCAGTATGATCTTATCTGCCACAAGTACCTCGGTCCTCTGGATGTGAACCCTTTCCCCAATACCTACTCCTGCATTTTGACGGGTGAACCCATCGATACGACCGATCCCCTGTCCCCAGTCCTGACGGTCTGCACGCCAGACCTTAGCTGCGGTCCTCTTTTTCCCAACGATCTCCACAATGTCCCCTGGTGATAGCTGTAAACTGAGCAATGTGCTCGGATCAAGACGTATGATACCCCGTCCAAAATCGATTGGATGTGCTTTCTCTACTTTGATCTGTAGTTCTTCCATTGGTCTCATCCTTAATTGTTTTATTATTTTATCTGTTCCAAGACATAAATAATATGTGGTTCCATGTCATGCTTTTATAATTTTGATAAAGTTAATATACTTATGATTATATATTTAAGTCTGCAGTTTTGATCGAATTTATTTTTGCCTCTTCATACTGGATCTCTTTTGATCTCTCATCTGTATTTTTGTCACCATCGATAGTTGTTGATATGCAGATCTAAAGGATATGTGTATCCTTTTACAATTCAGAAACATCAGCCCCGGTAGGTGTCGGGGATGTGTATTGTAACTATCGAAGATATTGCTAAAGAAGAAGATGGTATCGCGAATAACTCCGCAAATTTGCATTTACATAGCTAAACGATGAAGAAGCTGCATACTGTGTAGATCGCATCTCCTGTGGGAATTAAATTTAAAATGAGGCAATTCTTAGCCTCATCATATTTCATTTTTCCAAAAATTGTTCAAGTCCTTTTCTCAGATCCACTTTCGGAGCGAATCCCAGTTTCTCAGCCTTTGAAATATCGGCTACACTGTGTTTTATATCTCCTGCAAGTGGTTCTTTATGAGCTGCCTTGACATCCTTTTCGAATAGTTCTATAATGATCTCTGCAAGCTCATTGATAGTGGTGGCCTTGCCTGTAGCTGCATTGAAAACATCTCCAATGGCCGCTTTCTTCGAGATCATAAACTCCACCAGATCCACAACATCCTGGACATGGATGAAATCCCTGGTCTGCTCCCCGTCACCAAAGATCATCGGGGCAGATCCTCCTGATACTTTATCCATGAACTTTGAGATAACTCCTGAATACGGGTTCGAGGGGTCCTGTCTGGGGCTGTATATGTTGAAAGGCCTTATGCAGGTCGTTGGTAATCCGTATGCCTTGTTATACATAAGGCAATATTTTTCTCCTGCAAGCTTACTGGCACCATATGGTGATAATGGCTCTTGCGTATGTGTTTCAGGTATTGGCACTTCCACGGGGTTCCCGTAGGTAGCAGCTGAACTGAAATACACAAATCTTTCAATATCCGCATGGCGTGCTTCCTCAAGCAGGTTCAACGTACCCATAATATTGTTTTGTGCATCGAAAAGAGGTTCGTTCATCGACCTTACAACGCTTATCTGGGCGGCAGTATGTATGATCACATCTGCATTTTGTACGTGTTCTGAAACATCTTCCCTTATATCTGCTTTTATCACAGGTACATCTTCAGGAAGCATCTCTCTTGTTGTAGAGGAATAGTTATCTAGTACCGTCACTTCGTTATCTTCATGGAGGTAATCGACAAGATAGCTTCCGACCTGGCCCAAACCGCCGGTAATAAGAACTCTTTGCATATCTCTGAAAATGGTTTTCTTTTATATGGACTTTGTGAATCTGGGTTTACTATATTAATATCACATTATTATGAGCATCATCACATATGCAAGTCTTTCATAATGTTAATATAGTATTGTGTTACTTGTATATTTTGAGGACCATTGCAGTTCTCTCCTCTCTACATTATATGTGGTGTGGTACAAAATCGAAACAAAGGTTGCGGTGGTACGGTCTTTGTTGGTGTCGATATTATCGAAACCAAAGCGGGCTTTGTGGTGAGGCCCGCTTACATCCCCTCTTTCTCATTTTTTGTTATGGACTATTTTCGGTCTAATTTGTTCGAATGGATCTCTTCGATTCTCTGATATTATCTTGGTTGGGTGTTTTTCCGCCTTCGATTTTCACTTTGGCATCCAAATCATCATTATGATTATAATCATAACTTCTAAAAATCATTCCATAAGTTAATATATCATTACTGTATATTTTATTTTATTGTGCGCTTAAAGCTACTGAATTGACTCGGTGGTGATGTCGTACGAGAAAAACGATTTGGTTTGCGTCATTACTATGCACCGGACCAGGGGGCACACTGTGCCTCCATCATCCCCTCTACTTTTCTCAATGTCTTTAGATCTCAATAACGTTCAGAAACATCATTCTGACCGAACATATCTCAAAAAAGAAATGTGGCAGTATCTTCAGATCTTTTCTGCCGGTGGTGCGGTGTTCAATTTCACGTACTTAACCCCTTTAAGTGCCATTAATCTCTCGTCCATCTCCTTGATAAGTTCTCCTTCCCCGTCAAAGATAACGACCTCAAGACAGTTATCATGGTCAAGGTGGATATGTACTGAGGACTTGATCAGGTCTGAATAATCATGCTGGATATCAGTGATAGCATTTGAAAGTCCTCTTTTGGTATGGTCATAGATGATAGTGATAGTTCCTACGCGCCTTCCCCTTATGTCGCTCATCCATTCATACTGATTGATGTAGTTGCGTATTGAATCCCTGATGCCTTCTGAACGTGAAGAATACCCTCTGCTCTCTATGATCGAATCGAATTTATTCAACAGATTGTCTGGAAGTGAGACGCCTATTCTCATTAGTTCATGTTCCATAATTTCACCTGCATCACAATAGGCATAAAAGGTAATAACATTTTGTATCACTTTTATTATTTTAGTTGTTATTTCATATCGAAAAACGCACTAGAATATATATTTATATTTAAGTGTGCTATATGGTATCCATAATTAACAAAATGTAAACTATCTATTTGGAGACCAAATTCATGAAAACGGAAGAACTTTACTCAGGCAAAGCAAAGACCATTTATAAGACCGAAAACCCGAATGAGCTTATCTCAGAGTTCAGGGACAGCCTCACAGCTTTTGACGGCAAGAAGAAAAGTGAAGCAACGAATAAGGGTTACTACAATGCTCAGATATCAAGGAAGATCTTCGAGATGCTCGAAGAAGAAGGTATTAAAACACACTATCTTGGTATGGTTTCCGGCAATGAGATGCTCGTAAAGAAAGTTGATATAATTCTCATCGAGGTAATTCCAAGGAACATCGCAGCAGGTTCTATCACTCGCAAGTATCCCATTGAAGAAGGTACCGTCTTCAAAGAGCCCGTTCTTGTATTCGATTACAAGAGCGATGAGTTCGGCGATCCTATGATCAATGATGATGTCGCAGTTGCAATGGGTGTCGCTACACGTGAAGAGATCGATTTCATTCGCAGCATGGCATTGAAGATCAACGATATCCTCAAGGGCTATCTTGAGAGCAATGGTTTCCTGCTTCCTGACTTCAAACTTGAGTTCGGCAGGGTGGACGGCGAGATCGTCCTTGCTGATGAGATATCCTGTGACACCTGCAGGTTCTGGGACGTTGAGACCGGTGAATCCATGGACAAGGACCTGTTCAGGTTCGATAAAGGTGACCTTTCAAAAGCATATGAAAAGGTTGCACGCAGGCTTGTCCCTGAAATATTCGAGGAGTAAATGGATAAATATGATGTTATCGTGGTCGGAGCCGGCGTGACCGGTCTTCTGGCCGCACTTACATTATCAAAGCATGGCAAAAAAGTGCTGGTGCTTGAAAAGCAGGACTCTGTTGGGGGAAACTGCAACAGTTACACAGTGGATGGTTATCAGGTAGACACCGGTCCGCATGCGATCACCCATCTTGCGGAAGGTCCGCTCAGGCGGCTTATGGATAACTATTTTGATTATCAGCCGGTATTCGAGGACTACGGTCAGTATTATGTAAGGACCGAGGAACGTTTTGTAAAAGTTCCCTCAACGATCAAAGAATTCGTCACATTTGACGTTTTTCCCAAACTTGACCGCCTTGCAATTACTCAGGCCATCACAAAGTCTCTCACAATGGCTTCCTTTGGTATCGATCTCTCGGACCAATCGGTCTATGATTCCCTTCCTGCAAACCTTTCAAAGGACACTTACGACTTCGCAGATGCTATATCCTACTTCCTTTCCGGACGTTGTATGAAAGAGACATCTGCACAGAGGGTGCTGGCAGGAAGCAGTTTTGTAAGGGATAGTGTGACTCAGGAACAGTTCGAAGAGATCATCAAACAGGAATCCACTCCTCAAACCGAATCCATACTTCAGTCTGTCCTCCCATCCAATCTCCATCTCTCACTTCATTCAAGGATAAACCTATCCTGCCTCGGAAGACTTGCTTCCAACAAGGTCAGTCTTTCCCAGGGATATCCGCGAAAAGGCCTAAAATCCCTGCTCAATGCAATTCTTTATTCTCTTCCCTCGACCGTGGAAATTAAGACCGGATGTGAGGTCCATAAGATATTCACTGATAATGGAAAGGCTTGGGGTGTCGAAGCGGACAATGCCTATAGTGCTGATCTTGTGATATACACAGGATTTGCAACATCCCTTCCCACTCTGGTCGAAGACCTTCCGGCATCTTACAAAGAGCTGCTTGACGGTATCGTTCATTCTAAAAGTCTCACATTATGGCTTGGCCTTGACAGGATGATGGATGAGTTCAAATATGTCGGGTCTGAGATATGGTTCAAGGACACCCCTTACTGGGCGATGCCCACAAGCAATTATGATCCTTCCCTTGCACCTAAAGGAAAACAGTTGATAGGTTTTGCTTTCTTCATGGATGAGGACAATGATGAGTCCAAGGATATAAAGAACGCCTATGAGACGATCTTCCGCGCCATTCCAAACATCGAAGATCGCATAGAAATGAAGCATCATCAGGTGATCGTTCCTGAAAAAGCTGCAGTGACGCTCAATGGAAAATTTGCCGATATCCGTACTCCAGTAAAGAATCTTTATGTTGCAGGGACGGATACCGATAAACGCAGCATGGGAGTGACCCGGGCTGCATATTCTATACTTGAAATGTTAAAAGTGTTGAACGAGGACGGTAATCTTCACTGATCACCGTCTGATTATCATTGTTCTGAGCCTGTCGGCTGCATGTTCGGTCTTATCTGCAATGTCTGCAATAGTTCTGACAAGTTCGATAAGATAGAACACTCCGACAGCACCAAGTTCCTTTTCATGGGCATATATGTCTTTGATAAGGTCCTTCTCTATAAGGTCTGTGATATGCTCCATCTCTTCTATCTGCGGAACGAGTGACAGAGCTTCATCGACATCTCGTTTGCTAAATGATGTTTCAAGGAGCTCGCTCAACGAATCTACCAGCGTTTCGTATATTTCCACTGTTTTCAATGTCTCTGCACTCAGTTGACAGATCTGGTCCTTTATCCCCTCGGGCATGTCGCATTGTCTCAGGGTAAGCATATATGCAGCTTCCTGTGCCACATCGGCGATGGAGTCCTGTGGCTTTAGGAAGTTCAGCAGGTCCTCTGCGTTCACAGGCAGCATTATCGAAGATGAAAGCTGTCCTCTTATCGTCTGTTTGATAATGTCCGCTTCATGCTCGATGTTGTCGATCTCATGGCTCAGCTCTTCAACAAGTGGCATATTAGTGCAATATGCATTGACCGCCTGATCGAGCTTTCTTACCGTCTCCACACCTTTTGATGCGTGCAGGTAAAGCGGCTTAAAAGGCGATCTTGCAAATACGTTAAGTACCGAACGAATGTATTCCCTTTTCATTATAATCCAACCCCCCTTAATGCTAGGAATATAAGTGCTGATGTTACTGCTGCTATTGGCACAGTGATTATCCATGACATGGCTATCTTTCCGATAACACTAAGATCGACCGCAGCAAGACCGCCTGCAAGTCCGACCCCTATCACAGAACCAACAAGGGTATGTGTTGTAGATATGGGTAGTGAACTGTAGCTATGAAGGACAACAACAGATGCTGTAGCGAGTTCTGCAGAGAATCCCCTTGTAGGTGTCAGTTCAGTTATCTTTGTGCCTATCGTCTCTATAACGCGGTATCCCCATGTAGCAAGTCCGATGACCATTCCGACACCACCGACCATTAAGACCCATATAGGTATGGTCAGGTCAGCGAGTCCCAGGGCGTTAAGTCCTGCGTAGAGTGGCCCGACAGCGTTTGCCACATCGTTAGAACCATGTGCGAATGCAATAAAACATGCAGTACCTATCTGAAGTATCACAAATTTCTTTTCTATATTATATGGATTGTCCGTCTTCTGTAATAACGTCAACCGTATGATCGTGAATATAATGTATGCGAGGACGGCACCCAATATGGGTGAGACCAACCAGCTGCCCACGATCTTTGCAAGTACTACCCAGTTGATATCGCTATATGCGATAATTCCCTGGTATGCGGACACAAGTCCGAAACCAAGTACTGATCCCACTATCGAGTGCGTGGTAGAGACAGGCAGGTTGTAAAATGTAGCGAAAGTGATCCAGAAACCGGCTGCAAGGATCGCTGCCAGCATTCCCACTGCTACAAGGTTCGGATCTAACAGCTTAATACTGTCAATAGGTACGATTCCTTTTGCAATGGTCGATGTGACCTTCTTACCAAAAAAGACAGCACCAACGAATTCGAAGACACCTGCCACAAGTATTACCTGTTTAATTGAGAGTGCTCCACTTCCCACTGAAGTTCCCATTGCATTAGCAAGATCGTTCGCTCCGATATTCCACGCCATATAGAGGCCTGCGATTACCAAAAGAACCACAATTGGATTAAATAGGTCTATCATATTTCCTTCCTTTGATCAAGTATTAAGGCTGATAATGTCACATATGTGATAAATGTATCAATCATTATTTTTTGTCATGGAAATAATCTCTTCACGTGCCTTTTTCACTTCCTCATCCTCAGGGTCCAGCTCGATCAGCATATCGTATGTCTTAATGGCATCATTGTAATTATCTTCCTGTACACTGAGTTCGGCAGCATTTGTCAGTATTGCTTTTGCTTCCTGTTTGTGCCCAAGCTTGTAAAGCAGTTTACCTCTTGTTCTCCACATGTCGATGTTGGAAACATCGAGCTCAAGGGCATTCTCGATCGCTCCGAGTGCTTTCTCATATGTCTCAGTGTTCCTGCTCATAAGGGCTTTCAACTCCCACATCTCAGCTGCTGCATGGAAACATTTTACTGCTTCCTTTGCCTGCCCAAGCTTCCTGTGAGCAATACCTGTGAAGAAGAGGGGCTCGACAAAGTCTTCTGTCAGTTCCATTGTCTTCTCAAAAGCTGAAATGGCAGCACCATATCTTTCAGATTCAAGAAGTAGCATTCCTTTGCTGTGCCATACATGTGCAATGCTCGGGTCTATCTCTATGGAGCGTTCAAATTCCTCAATACCCTCTTGCGCCCTTCCCATTTCCGCAAGGATCCCGCCTTTAAGGAAATAGCTTTCAGCGTCCTTAGGAGCCATCTCTGTGCTATTCGTGAATATCTCAAGGGCGCCCTCAAGGTCATCCTTGATAGCAAGGATATTACCTTTTAATTTGAGTGCCTCGATATCTTCTCTAAGGTCCAATGCCTCATTGGTGGTTTCAAGGGCGTCATCATAAAGATGAAGTCCGGTGAGTATCCGCGCTTTGATAAGCAGGGCATGAGTTGGATCAGGTGCATGGTTGATCGCCTGTTCCACAACTTCCAGTGCCTGATCGAGGTGGCTTTCCCTGCACAATGACATTACTTTGTTTATCAGAAAATCTGCCAGTTCTTGAGGCGACATATCACTTTTAGGTTCGGACATAATCACCAATTGTGCAATACCATTTTAATGTCTTGCGGAGGATTCAGAAAAAAGAGTCCAGTGTTCTCTGGAATCGCATGTCTGATAGCATCTTGGCCTTTACCTTCCATTGTTCCGAAGGTGTTCTCACTCGCGTTGCTATATCATCCAGTGCTTCTTCAATGGTCTCGAACGTTCGTGGGATGGAGGACAATGCATTTCTGGCAGCCTCGCGAACCACCCATACCCCAAGCGGTGCCCAGTATTCAGGTGTTATTTCCCTTATCATGAATACCGATGCTTGCCTTTGTATCTTCTCAAGATGTTCCAGGGCGGCTATACGGGCGGCATAATATCCTCCGGCAAGTTTCGAATATCCCTTTTTACCGTTAATGTCCTCCATGTCCTGCCCTATCCATGAAGAATCTCCGGACCAGACCGAACTTTTCATCCATATCTCGAGCAGCTCGTAAGAATATCTGCGGGGGGTCATGAGTATCTCAAAATAGTTCCCGAAACATCCTCCGCTGAATACTGACATCTCACTGATGAGGGGCAGGTCTATCACACGGTCGGTGATATCCTTCCCGACCATATCATCTGTGGCTGTAATTGCCCAGCGGGTAGGTACAAGTTTCCGTTCTTGTCCCAACAAGCCTATGGAAAGCAATCTTGTAATATGTTCCGTGGGGATGTCCCCTTTAAAAAGTTCACACACAGCATCCTTTGCAAGAGCATCAGTGTCGTATGCCAGATGATCCACTTTTTTCGGGACCTTCGGATTCTCTGCAATATCAAAGTCCTTCATGGTGCCGGAAGGGCCCATGGGGGTAAGTACACTGTCGAACTTCAGGTCCTGTTTCAATGGTTTGGTGAACCACGCTTCTGTATCGATGGGTGACTTTGACAGTGCGAGCTCCTGTGATTTTTCCAGGAGTTTATCCGGTCTGTTCGCATTTTTCACATCCATGGTCGTATTTGCACGGACAAGCTGGCATCTGGCAGATATGATGTCCCGGATATCCATGGAAAGCCAATGCTTGGGGTCTTCCAGTGCCATTGCATCCTTAGAATCCACCTGTGGTGGGATCATGGGTCCGGCCTTGACCTGGGGGTAACCATATCTTCCCACAAAGACCGCTGGCGGGGAAGCCCCAAAAATAGAACCGTCTGAAGATATCGAAGTTGCAGTGTTCTCAGCAGACCTGAACTTCTCAATAATAGGACATCGAGGTCTTCCGCAAAGTCCTTTTCCTTTACATTGGATGCATAGACTTTTGCTCAATCTTCATCATCTTTACATAATATGCAATATTCTGCTTCCGGTGCATTTTTGAACAACCAACCTGAACGCTGTACGAACTTGCATACATTGCACATTCCCTTGTTCATGGCCTTTGCAGACATCTCATTGACAAGGTCGGTAGCAAATTTCCTTATCTCTTCATTGGTCTCTTCTGAAAATCCTACTTCTGCTCCCCTTTTCTCACTCACGTACTGGGAAACGGCAGCTCTGGACAATCCGAGAATGTCGGCAACCTGCTGCTGTGTGCATCCGTGGTCGATCATCATGGTACGTGCAAGTCCGGCTCGTATTGCTGGCAAAACTCTCTGAACCATTATCTCGCAGGTAGGTTTCATAATATTATATCCTTCACTCGTCCTATTTGATTTTTTTGGCAGTATTGATGATAAGCAAATCTGCACTCGAACGGACGCTCATAATTCAAAAAAAGGACATGGTATTCAATACCAGCATTGGTATAGCCATGTTCCGTTCATTATTAGGTTTTTAATACGAACATCAGGTCTGTCTGGCAGTCCTGTTATTCAAAGTCAATTTCAGTCCTTGATCTGCTCGGGGGAGAATCCTTTCTTTACAAGAACGGCTTTCATGCGACTCAGATGGTTGCCCTGCAATTCTACGGCACTACCTTTTACAGTTCCGCCACACGCAAACTTTGATTTAAGGTATGTGGACAGTTCGTGGAGGTCGATCTCATTAGCATCGAATCCTTCTACAACTGTAACTTCCTTGCCGTATCTTCGTCTATTCACTTTCACTGTAATTCTTTGTTGCTCTTTTGCCACTTCTTCACAGATACATAGCTCTGATGGCAAACCGCAAACCGGGCACATTTCTGAACTCATCTTCTAGTTTTTCCTCCGCAAATTGATTGCGTTATAACCATAAATTATTATAATGTATGCTATCTATACGTAATAAATAGATGTCTTTTATGTATCCTACTATGCTATTAAAATCTAATGGTGATGTTATATCATCTGATGTCGAATATGCAAAAAGCATGTTCAAGCAGGCTAAAGGCCTTATGTTCAGACGCTCGGTCCCTGATAGCTATGCTATGGTCTTTATCTTTTCCTCTCTCAAGAAAATATCTCTCCACATGCTGTTTGTACCATTTCCTCTGGATGTCCTTTTTCTCAATGAAGATAAAAGGATAGTCAAGACCACTACTCTCAGGCCCTGGATCGGTATTACTGATTCCGGTGAAAAGATCAGGTACGTCATAGAACTCCCTTCAGGTGCCATCGCTTCCAACGACCTCAAGGTTGGGGATGATCTGATGTTCGATGAACCTTGAACTTCGTTCTCGTTGGAAATCTTTATCTAATCTATGGTTTATTTAAGCCTAAATCATACTCCTTATATAATGAGGCGCACAAATGTTACCTGAAAATGACCTGAAGATCATAACAGAAGAGATGGGCAGAGAACCAAACCTTGTTGAACAGGGATGCTTTTTGAATCTTTGGAGCGAACACTGCTCCTACCGTTCCAGTGCTCCCCTGCTAAAAACGTTTACCACTGTAGGAGATCGTGTTATCATAGGTCCTGGTGACGATGCAGCGATAATCCGCTTCGGAGAAGGCTGGGTACTTGCCATTGGAATGGAAAGCCACAACCATCCTTCGTATGTCGATCCCTATAACGGATCAGCAACAGGTGTCGGCGGAATTGTGCGTGACATCATATCCATGGGTGCTCGCCCAATAGCACTTATGGACCCGTTGTATTTCGGTCCTCTGGACACCCCCAAGAACCTTTACCTTTTTGAGCACATCATTGAAGGTATCGCAGGTTACGGTAACTGCATTGGTGTTCCTGTTGTCAGGGGTGAAAC
>NZ_JAUVEY010000069.1:0-11274 GCF_030594565.1 Methanococcoides sp. | reverse complement strand
AGACCATCACTTGTAGGGGGTACACTCTTTTAGTGTCGTTGTAGATGAGTGCCAGTACCAGCTCATTGTCCTGTATCCATCTATCAGCTTCATCAACAGTTACATACCCCGGTTCATCAATTGAGGGGATCCCATCCATGGGTGGACCTCCTGATGTGATCTTATTCGGATCTACAATATATTTCACTCCCAGTTCTGTGACCATTATGCCTGTTTCTTCTTCCATCTTAGTAAGTTCAGGCAGCTTTTCGATCGATCCGGCAGTTTCCACTTCAGCAAATGCTACTAACGGCAGAATCAGGAGAAATATGCACGAATATATTGCTATCTTTCCTAAAGTGTTCATAGTAATTTCTCCAGTACTCTGAATACAAATACAAGGTAATACACGGATATGACAAACATTATGATACCTGCTGAAATGTTTATCTTCCTTTTGTTGGTAACGAGGAATCTGATGATCCTCTTGCTCTTTGTTGTTGATATTGCAGAGAAGACCAGTAATGGAAAGCTCAATCCAATTCCGAATGCAATGAAGTTCAGGAAATTCTCTACAAAGCCCATGCTTGTAAGTGATTTAGCAAACAGTGCTGCAATAAATGCAGGATTGCATGGGACTACGATGGCTCCGAAAAAGAATCCGTACAAAAAAGCTGTTATGATAGGGCTTCTGTCGTTTGAAATGTTAGTTCTTGGCAAAAATTTACCGATGTCAAAATCGAGTATCAATAGTATACTGATAATGAACAGTATGCCAAATGCAATCGGTGAGATTATTCCGATTACCTTTGTAAGGGAGACTTGTAATATTGTGGTGAACAATATTCCCATGAGTGCCATGAAAAGGATAACTCCGGCACTGATTATTAGTCCGAAGATGATCGGTAGCTTCTCATTTTTTTCTTTTCCTGACATCTGGTTGGAAAGGTATGCCAGAAATGCAGGGTATAATGGTAAGACGCAAACTGCCGTAAGTGGCGTTAATAGTCCAAGTGTGAAAGAGAAAAATAGGTCGGTGATAAAAGGAAGGATCGTGCTCATCAGCATCCCTCATCTAGCTCCGTTATAAGTTCATCCGATTGCTTTAAGCCCCTGTCCAGTAGTCGTGTGGATTGGTCATTACAAATGAGTATTACTGGAGCGCTTGGCGCATTGACAACTCCCACTCCGAATTCATCGATCAAAGACTCTGTCATTTCAATGGGTGCTACTGCAAAGTACCAGTCAAATCCATTCTTTTCAGCATGATCTCTGACGAGTTCCGCATCTTCGTTAGGGTCAGTATCAAGGGAGATATGGATCACACTAGGTTCTATTCCTGCAAGCTCTTCCATCTCTTTTTGCTGTTGTAAGCAGGTTGGACACCAGACTGCAAAAGCCTCTAACATTACCGTTTGTCCTTCAAAATCGCTTATTTTGAAAGTGTCGCCGGTTATGGTATCTGTTAGTTGTACTTCTTTCCAGTCTAGAACTTCATCCGGTTCAGTTCCCTCGTTCGTCTCACTGCTAATACATCCTGATATCAGGACCAATGTGATGATAAATGCAATAAATAGGCTATAGGAATGTTTAATATCGTACATTTAATACCCCTATTAAAAGTGTGGTCTGCTTTTAAATAAACGTTTCTAATGGGTTCCTCACTGGATATTATGGAGTTTCTTCAAGATCTCTACTATTATTTGGGGATTAGTTGTGGGCAACGAACATTCATGATTCTGGCAGACATAAGCAGTTGTTTTTTGGTTTTGTGGCTTATATATGGATGTGTATGGTGCTACCCTTTCCAGTTCCTTCTCATTTTTTTCGCTTTTAACAATAACTGTTTTTCCGGGGATGAACTCTCGGTTGATGTTGTTTAGCATCAGCTGCGTATCTTCGGAATCAAGCTCTCCTGCTATCACAATTTCCACTGGGGGGGCGAATGCAAGATCCAGGCCTGCGATGAAATGTGTATAACCAACTGGCATGGCTTTTACTGTGGATGCGAAAGCATTTGACGTATTTATCGCTTCACTATTTAGTTGGGGATTGCCGGTAAAATTTGAAAGCCTGAGAAGGTTGTTTAATTCTACTGAATTTCCGCTTGGAATAGCTCCGTCATATATCTCTTTTTTTCTGAAAAGCAAAGTCTCACTTTTATTGGATGTGTGGAAGAACCCTCCATTTTCTGTATCTTTAAAATTCTCGATCATATAGTCTGTAAGTTGCAGAGCCTTTGCGAGATAAGTGACCTCAAAAGTAGCTTCATATAGCTCTATCAGTCCCCATGTAAAGAATGCATAGTCATCGAGGAACCCAATTGTTGGCTCTTTGTTGCTGGAATAATTGTGGTAGAGCTCACCATTTTCCTTCATACGCTCGGATATTAGCAGGTCGGCGTTTTTTTTGCAATATCAATGTATCTTTTATTGCCCATTACGCGACCACTGATCGAGAGTGCTGCTAACATCAGTCCGTTCCAGTCTGTTAATATCTTATCATCCTTTGAAGGGTGTATCCTTTTTTCACGTGTGGAAAATAGTTGTTTCCTGCATCGTTCTATTATGTGATCTATTTCTTTACGTGGTATGTTGTATTGCTTTTCAATACGTTTCATATCCTTCTCCAGGTGTAGTATGTTCTTTCCGCTAAGCTGATGCGTACTTTTTTCGAGGAAATTACCTTCAGGTAGAACATTAAAAACATCTCTGAAGATTGGATGATCTTCACAGCTCAATATACTCTCAATTTCCGAAAGTTCCCATGTGTAGAACCTACCTTCCACTCCCTCGCTGTCAGCATCTTCGGCACAATAAAATCCGCCATCAGGTGAGGTCATATCTCGTAGGATGTATTCAATGATCTCATTTGCTGTATTCGAATACTCTTCTTTGTAAGTGGCTTGATAGGCTTCCGTATATGCAATGATAAGCAATGCCTGGTCATACAGCATCTTCTCGAAATGCGGGACGAGCCATGAGCTATCTGTAGAATATCTGTGAAATCCGAATCCGATGTGGTCATATATTCCGCCTTTTCTCATTGCCTGCAATGTTCTTTCGACCATTTGCAGGGCTGTTGGGTTCCCTGTCCTTTTCCAGTAGCGTAGAAGATATGATATGTTATGGGGGGATGGGAATTTCGGTGAGGTTCCGAATCCTCCATTTTCGTTATCGAAATTATTTGCAAGATATGTGTAAGTTCTATGAATGATCTCTTCAGTTACTCCTTCGGTATGCGAGCTCTCACTTTTTTCGGATAAGGCCGTTTTTATCAGCTCGGTCTGTTCGACTATTTTGTTGTGTTCTTCTTTCCACAGATGTTCTATCCATGGGATAATCTCGAGCATTCCCTTTCTTCCAAACTCGCTTTCAAGGGGGATGTATGTGGCTGCAATGAAAGGTACCTTCTCCGGGGTCATTATAATGGTAAGGGGCCATCCCCCGCTGCCGTTCATTTTCTGGCAGATGTCCATGTATACCGAATCGATATCTGGGCGTTCCTCTCTGTCCACTTTGATACTGACAAACGTGTCGTTCATCATTTTAGCAACGTCTTTATTCCTGAAGGATTCCTTTGCCATTACATGGCACCAATGGCATGTTGAATATCCAATGGAGAGGAATATTGGCTTATCCTCACGTTTTGCTTTTTCAAATGCTTCTTCTGTCCATGGATGCCAATCCACAGGGTCATATGCGTGCTGCAGGAGGTATGGATTTTTTTCATCGATCAATCTATTCTTAGTACCCTTGTCATCGTTTGTCATGATTTCCCCAAATCATTTTAATTTGACTTATATTTTTTAGAAAGAAACTCTTAAATGAATGTTGACTTATCGCTATATGGATTTATCCCTGTGGACGATCTTTAAATGTGTGGGGCAGTAATGATATTAAGAAATAGTGGCATTGATATCTGTTCTTCTGCTTGTAACATTTGTTGTGTTTCTGGATGTACTGACGCCATAAATGATGTTGGGAGTTTTATCTAAAAGATCCTGGGGTTTCATTTTCTACTGGTCAATAAAAGGTTGCTGTGGCCCTTGTGATGAAGTCTCGGATTATGTTCGATTAACTACTTCCGTTCTTGCTCTTGGGGGTGAGTGAGTTCCTTGCTGTTATGAAAGGCTTTGTATGGTGGTTATGGTCATTTTAGCAGCTTCCTGAAATGGGTCTTGTAAGGGGGGTTGCTGACTGAGCTCTCTTATTGATGAAATGCTTGCTGGGGTTGATACTCCTTATTGTGTGTTCGCTAGTACCATTTATGTATCTGCACTCATTTTCAGCAAGAGATTTCAAAGTATTTTTCATTTCTAATATTGTCAAATATGTATTATTAATTATATATTTCTATTTATGCCGAATTGATATTGTTTATCCTGGTATATATTATATTTTAACTATCATACATACTAATTTATTAACTATATATTTTTAAAAGTATATCTTTATGAATAGATATTTAATAATTCAGATTTACCCTATTATTAAATATAAATTTTATAATATATTCGTTTCATTATTAGATATTTAAGAATATACTTTGCTACAATTTTATAATGCACTGGGTATAAAATTAAATATGATATTTATGTTTAAATAAAAATGCACCTTTATTTTTTTAAAATCTTCTACTTTGATCAAGCCTTTTTCTAATATAATTGAGATCATGATCTCGATGGTTCGTATTATGTCTTAACAAAATCCTGGAAAAATGGCTATGTGTTTCTATTCATTTTCGGTTCGCATAGTGTATAAGTGGCACATCAAAAACACGCCAATTCGCATAGCAAACCATCTCTATTTTTTTGCAATGTGAGTGGTATTATTTTTCAATTTAGTTATAATTATATCATTTATTTTTATTACTCCTCATTAATATTTTAAAATGCAATGTACTCAATATCCTTTTAATTATAACTTTTTTAATAATTATATATTAATATACATTTTTCTTTATGCATTATTTATAGTATATTATTGACTGCTCATTATATGACATACTGTATGTGGGATACTATGGAAATATTTGTACAATTGCCTATGGATATCTGGTCATTTTCGCACAAGCTAGCAAATTATATGACTCAATATGGTGTATGCTCGTATGGGCATTTTTAATAAAAAACATTTATGTTGCCTTGATCATCTCCTATTTCTGGTGTATGGCGAATTAAACGAAAAAACCGCATGTGTTGATGGTGAGGGCTGGTTTGCCTGTGGACGTCCTGCTAGTACTACTGTTGCAGGTGTGCACAATACTGAAACGATCTAAATGGCAAAGTGAGTTTATGGGTCTCAATATGGACATTGGTTCAATGTTTTCATGGTTCAATGTTAATATTGCAATGCGATTGATCTCATTCTGGGGCCCCACGGCCTGCCATGATGCAATACTGACAAACTATGAATACTGGTACTATTCCGGCATAAAATCGGTCAGATCTCGATAAATTGGCTGGCATGCTGGGGGATGGGCTAGATAGAAAGCTCGCATTTATCCCTAAATATCACTTCCTCCTTGTGGGTCCTAATATTTCTTGATGCAAGGAAAATCATTCGACTTTCCTCTTTGTGTCATTGGTCGGTTGAGATTTTCCAGCTGTCCCGGTGTTCTTTTCCTGGCATGAACACAATAAGGTAAAAATAACGTAATAATTCTCGCATCAAAAAATGTTTTTATAGTTTGCAATGCTGCATAATTTATTATCGTGCAATATAAAAATGACTATTATGTATGGATCGTGAAGCCATGGCCTGTAGGAAGTAACTGCCAAAAACTGAAGAATCTGTAAAGATCTCCTTCTGCCCGTTGTTGCTTATGCTATCGGTCTTATTCCGGTGACATGAAGCATATGGGCAAAATAAAGGGCAATCTGGCTTAAATGGGTCGCTGTATGGGGGTTATGGTTGCTGAAGGTGGGGCTATTGGGGATTCCGATGGTTCAACAATCGTTAAGATCCCACGTTCTAACTGCATAGTGCCATGGGTAAACATTTTACTCCTAATGTCACTTTAAATAGGCGTAAAAATAACGTTTATTGGTATCCTGGGCAGTATGCGGGGCTTATAACCTCGCTTCTGGTCTTTCTAATGCTAAGATCAGAGCAGCACTTTATGGTCTGTAAATTGCGACTTTTAACAATCAAGTGACTCCTCAGAAGTTCGGAAGCCTTATGGATACTTTTACTGATGGGGATTATATCATTTTGTCGGGTTGCAGTTTGATCTTGGCAATGTTAAAACAATCAATTCCTTTAAAATCCATCTATGGGTTGGTCTGGCATAGTGGGGAAAATCAGGCACGATAAAAGCAATCTATCGGAAGTTGAACGTGACCTAATGGAGCAGGCCTTAATAGATCTGGGGTTGTATCTCCTGAAGCTGTAATGTTAAATGTGATGGTTGAAATATGTGATGAATTGCAAACAACCATGACTCAATTAAGGGGTGATCGAAGGATGATAATAAGCAGCATTCACAAAAAGGGGTTCATTTATTATTAATAATTCTTTTTATGTTGGGCTCTCAGTTTGCTCAAAATCGTCCGATTACGTAATATTAATTAATTACGGCGTTGCTTTATTTTGTAATTAACCTATTTGATTATCTCGGTTATTTCTGAAATGATGGTCTTATTTTCAGAAAATTTGACAAAGCACGTGCACATTTAAATAATGCTCTCCAAATATAAACGCTTATTATTTACCCAACTTTAATTAATTCAAATATAATTATTTCTGCTTGATAAATATTACTTTTGTAAATATATTATGTGAATTTCGCCTATGTGTTTTAAGACATTTTCAACGCACCGAGTGTATAGGCCATAGCTCGAAAAAGGGTTAGTACACATAGTGTAATAATCACCCGAGGTTATTATAATTAGTATAATTATTATTTATAGTTATAATCTCAATCGGCTCAACTTCTTTCAATATGTGGTTATGTTTTACTCATTGATTCTATTATTCTCAATTTACGGTCATTTTGCTCATTCTTATATACTATAGAATTAAGTTGAAATGTCTGCATAAATGCTATATTTTTCTTAACATGTTTATTCTAAACTCTATGGGAATTCGCGTTTTACAACCTACAGCCCCCCCATTCTACACAAAATAATATCAAGAAATGCATATTTGATATTTTACTGCCAGCTGTGCGTATAGTCGTTGTAATAGCAATTTGGCTTTACTAAATGGGGCTACAAATTCGAGATTAGTTTTGGATCTTGGTAAAAGTCGAGCCATTTCTGATATTGTTTTATTTTTTGATTATTTGCAACTGTTTTTCTGTTATTCTTCACATTCTTTCATTTAGTGAGGCTATTATTCTCACTTTTTTCATTGATGCATGTCTTTTTTGGTCCCAATTCGCTATATGTGTTTCATGCATTTTTTAACTTCTAACTGGTATGGGTGGAGTTTTGAAAACTCCTTACTTCTTATAGGTACTTTTTGCGGTAGTTTTTCATGTTCAAATAAAAAGTTGATTTGATATTATTTTTATTTATTTTGTTATGCGAATAAAATACTATTTACAGGTCTTTTATAATATTACATTTATGTAATTGCACATTTTAAACTGCATTTTATTTATATATAACAAGTTATAATTTTTAAAATAATAACTTCGTACATATTTATTTACTCGGCAAATATTATTTATGTAATTAAATTATGTTACCTGCGAGATAATTCAAATTTGTGTAACAAAATAAGTTTACGGGAAAGTATATACTAAACATTATACTTCGATTTTAAATCCAAAAATATCCTCGAATTTCTGATATTTCTTTCTTGCATTATAGAGGTATTGTCGTACGCAGCTTTCTCCTTTTGCACGTGCGAACATGGCAGTGATCTCTGTGGATGAAAAAACGGTATGTAATTGTTTTTCTGGAATGCTTTCAAGCAGCTCTAGGCCTGATAGTTGCTGACCCTCTTCCACCTCATTTTTCATGGGGGTTGACGTTCCGGCTTTAGCAACATACCTGGAAAAGTGAGAGTTAGGTATTTCGCGTACCCAATTCCAGTCCTGATCGTAAATGTTTGCAGTGAGTTTTCCGCATTTAGTGCATTTACCTACGATTATGAATTCCTTGTCAATGGCATGGTAGCTCAGGCTTACAATGGGCGATCTGCATTTAGAACAGGTGCCTACTTCATTTTCTTCGGATTCAGCAGCTGGTATCTGATGCTCGATGTGAAGTGTTTTCTTCTTATGGTCGTAGGTGTATTTTGTTGTGTCCGGTATATTCATGGTACTATCTCGCTGCGGGTATTGTAGCCCACTTATTATGGAATGCATCAGTTCACAAACATATATATAGTGTCATCTGCATAATAGGTTTACTGTTTTATTGGGGTGAATTCTATCATGGCATCTATTCGATCTAGAATTAAGGACCGGCTTAATAAGTTCATTGAGCTGGATGTAAATGGACTTCGGAGCTATGTTCTATCTGTGTTTTTGAGTGTTAAAAAGTCCACAGTAGATGAATTGCACCAGGCCATTACTAAAAAGTACGATGTTTCCAGGAGCGCAGTAGCTTCTATGGTAGGATATATCCATTCAAAGCTTGGTATTCTACGATCTCACAAGGAGTCTTACAAGACCCCGATCGTCTATTCTTTAAAGGAAGAGTATGCAGATCTTTTAAAAGCTGAGCTTAATTCTAAAGGAATCGCTTTATCCTGATCCTTCGGTCAGTCGGCTTTGATCGATTATGGTATCAGTAAAAGATGCTCCTAGGACCTCTACAACTATAGTCATACGTTCCGATGCAAATGCACGCATAACTCGTTCAAGAGATCCTTATTTCAGTCTAATGCGGCGATTATTTCAGGAAGATGCCACTGCTATGCGCGGGCAGAAGTTCCTGATGATGGTCGAAGAAAGGCAAAAAAGTGGCAATCCGGTCAAGACCAGCGAATGGGAGGATCTTATCAAGGAGCTAGATGTGGGTCGTGCTTCGTTCTATTCAATGCGCAATAAGCTTCTTGGTGCCGGTCTTATTTCAAACAGAAACAATGAATATCGTCTCTCCGGTCAGTTCAGCCGTGATCTAATGGACCTTGCCAGATGGTGGCAAACCGCTATCCTGGGTGAAAATCCGGATGATTCCTAATTTTACTTAAGGATTTATAAGTCCCAGGCGATAGGTTTATTAATTAGGTTTGCCATGTAGGTGCTGTAATCATTAAGCAGCCCGGTAGTGTAGTGGTCAATCATGCAGGACTCTGGATCCCGCAACCTCGGTTCGAATCCGTGCCGGGCTACCAAATTCTTTTTGGAAGTCCTTATTTTTATTACTGATTTTACAAAAATAAATTACAATTCAGTGCTTTTATTTTTATCAGATTCTCTAAAACAATATACCTTGTATAATAAATTATACATTCTGCCGTAATCGGTTTTAACCTACAAATCAATATATTACATGGGTGTGGGAGTTATATGGTGTGAAGCGAGTTTGGGGATTCGAAGTGGGGGATCCACAATGTGTGGATTCTTAAATGTATGGCTCCCATGCCCACGATCAAAGTGATCTTTCACCTCTTTTCATCCCCCAAGGATGCATAACAGATCCCTCTTGCATAGTATGCTTCATTCCAATCTCATGACCAATCTCGTGCATGAGCCGAAGCTGCCAGTCACTAACTTTGTCGTATAACCATTCGCAGATGCAGTGACAACACGCTTGATCCAGATCGCTTTATATGCGTTCTGTGCCAGTCCTCCCATGCTCACAATACGTCTTTTGCTGTCAGGGGAAACATATGTTGCTCCTACGCCCTCGACAGACTGCACTCCGGCATTTGCACCAAGAGCAATGCTAATCTCATCGTCAGGAGAATCAGTGAACTGTGCTATCCACAATTTGACTGCTGCCTATGTATCTGCATACTCATTGCGGATGAAGATCTTTCTGTACTCGGTCACACCTGCTATTCTTTGAGCATTTGAGACATCATCGAAGATGTTCTGGTCAGCTCCGGAAGTGATTTCATTACCAGTATCAATATCGCCTCCGTGAGTGCTTCCTTCTGTCCAGGTTAAACATTGATACCATTTGATTAATGCTGGATCTATTGCCATGTTGAGAAAGGTGACAAATTATGTATAAAAAGGAAAGTTCAAAAGAGATATATATGTAATCTCTTTTGTAAATTTTACACAAACTGAATAATTAAATTGAAGAATGTATCAAACCGATACTTCTTCATATTCAGGATTTTCAACTTTTCCCATAAAAAGAATACATCCTGTGTTTTTGTCTTCAATAAAAAACATGAATGGATGATCTGCTTTTAATTCCCAATTTGGGGACGAATAGCTCGCAAAGAAAAATACCGATGTTGCTGCTACTGCTTCGGTTCCACGTTCATTTACGTCAATAAATGCCTTGTGATTAATGCTAGATATTGCTAAGTTCTCTTTTTGGTGTTTTTTATCAGTATATAATCCTGAAAAATTAGCAGTCTCAACGTTAAAAGCATCGTTCATACCTAAATTCTGCAAAGAATTTACGAGTTCAGAATCTGTTGAATACGTAAATTTGGGAAGATATATTTGTCCTTGCTGTTTTGACATATTAGACTTCAATTCAGTATATTTGTCTATGGTAAAACTACTTTCAAAATTAGAAATATTGTTTTCTTTTGGAAGTACAATATACATGCTTATGTTATTGTCCTGATATGGCAATTCAACAATTTTTGCACTATGATCTTCTGCATAATTGAATGCTTCATTAGCAGACATGAAATCAACTATTTCACTCTGGCCATTTGAAAGATAGAATTGCTCTTGTTTTGTATCATGTGGTACAAATTGATGGTACCATGTTCCATTGAAATAAACAGTATTGGTAATCATAATAAGTGTATATGGACTTATTCCACCTTCTGGAACCATTTCATTTATTTTTCCACTGGTTTTCTCTTCTACCCACAAATTAATGGTTTTTCTGGAATCTTCAGATTTATTTATAAAATCAAGTGGTTTGACCAATCCTCCATAGTATGTTTCAACGTTGAATACATATTGATCATTCAAAGGATAATTTTGTTTAATCCAAAGTGCATTTGCAGCTTTTAAAGTATTGTTTTCATTTTCAAGATGTAGATCATTTATCAGTTTTTTTGAGTTTGCTTTAAGAACAATTTTCTCCAAAGGATAACCAAATACATCCGCAATTTGATATTTTGTTGATCCTTCTGCTCCTTCATAACAAATTGATATTGCACTGAATATGCTATATGGTGAAAAAAGAACATTCCC
>NZ_JAUVEY010000046.1:0-13981 GCF_030594565.1 Methanococcoides sp. | reverse complement strand
AAAAAAGAGAAGTGTCAAAAAGACACTTACTGTTGTTTTTCGTACAATGCAGTCTTTGACAAAATGTTGCCTTTCTTTGCGTGTGGCTGCCTGAGGACTGTATCGTTTGATTTCTCGATCTCACGTGCGTCGATCGCGAGCTGTGCTGCTGCGCGCATCATTTCGTGAGCTGTTGCGGTTGTGAGTGTTACCTGCTCGATCTCCTTCATCATGAAGCATGCTGGGAAGTTGATCTGTGCTACCTTGTCAGCCATGTGAAGTGCTGCAAGTGCTTTTGCTTTTGCGTATGGGTTGCTGAAACCTGCACGTTCGATACACTTCTCTGGCTTTGCGAGAATGTGTGGAAGGACGATCTCCTTACCTTCATCGACCTGTGCAGTGACGATATCAAGCTCTTCCTGTATAAGTCTTACAACACCACAGGTGGAGAGAACTTTCATTGCATCAGAGTTGAAGGATGCCATTTCCACAGAGTCAAGGAACTCTCTCTTTGCGCCGATGAGTGGGTCCACGGTCATGATGATGTAACCGAAACCTGCGTCCTCGAGTGCCTGTCTGTCGTCCTTTTTGGTTGGACCATCAGAGATAACGATGCATGGAACATCTTTGTAGATCTCACGTGCAGCGGTTGGACCAGGTGCACTTGAGTTAGGGCTGATCATTACATAGAAATCAGCATCCCATTCTTTAAGTGCTGCTGTTTCTGCAGCTTCATCTTTGCCCATTTTAGGACCAGTTCCGAATACACGAACACTGATACCTTCTCTTGCTGCTATCTCATCCTGTACGAGGTCAATGACCTGACTCATGCCGAGGTTGCCTAACTTAATAAATCCTATTTTTGCCATAGTAGATCACATTACTGCAAGTACGGGGTAGCATATAATATTTTTGATTATTGATCGATCAGATAATGGGATGTTCACCACAGCTCTACGATTCATCCATAGTCCATAGTAACAATTATGTAATAATTTAAAACGTTAATTTTAAATAATAGTAAGTAGGTAAACACTTTCTTAGTACCGTGTAAAACGATATACACACAATTGGATCAAAGGAGCAATAGAATTGTATTCAAAAATAATGATGATCGAACGCCATGTAACAAACTGTGAAAGCAGCTTGCTACTGTTTAAAGTAGGACCAGGGGATGAATAAAATGGTTCTGGAAGCAGGAGACACTGCATTTGTTCTGATATGCACCGCCATGGTCATGCTTATGACACCGGCAGTAGGGCTTTTCTACGGAGGTATGGTGAGAAACAAGAACATAATATCCATGATAGCCCTCTCTTTCATCTCACTGGCCATCGTTACCATCCAGTGGGTAACAATAGGCTACACCCTTTCCTTCGGCCATGATATCGGAGGATTGATCGGTGGGCTGGACTACATTGGCCTAAAGGGAGTGGGAATGGATGGAGATGGGATACCAGACATACTCTTCATGGCTTTCCAGCTTGTATTCGCAGCTATAGCACTGGCAATCCTGACCTCAGGTGTGGCAGAAAGGATAAAGCTCAGTTCATTTATCGTATTCGGACTTCTCTGGACAACCATTGTATACGACCCCCTTGCCCACTGGGCATGGGGAGGCGGCTGGGCACATAGCATGGGAGCACTCGACTTTGCAGGAGGAACAGTGGTCCACATCAGTGCAGGTTTCGGAGCACTGGCATTATCATTTGTCATAGGTAAGAGAATAGGATTCGGCAAGTATAGTATGGAGCCTGAGAACATTACCACCACTTTGCTTGGTGGGGCATTGCTATGGTTCGGATGGTTCGCATTCAATGCAGGAAGTGCACTTGCAGCGGATGGTCTTGCAGCAAACGCTTTTGTGGTCACACTGATATCTGCTGCATCAGGAGCCCTCACATGGATGGGAGCTTCATGGATAAAAGGCAAGCCAAGTTCACTGGGAATGATCAGTGGTGCTATTGCAGGACTTGTTGCTATTACCCCGGCATGTGGATTTGTAGGACCTCTGGAGTCCATAATCATTGGAGGTTCAGCAGGGATATTATGTTACGGAACTTTACTTTTCCGTATACACAAGAAGTTTGATGAAAGTCTTGATGCATGGGCAATCCATGGCGTAGGAGGACTTTTCGGAGCACTTGCCACAGGTGTCTTTGCTGTCGCAGCCATTGGCGGGGTCGATGGCCTGATATACGGAAATGTAGGACAGTTCATCATACAGGGAATCGATGCATTCGTTGCGGTTGGTTATTCTTTCGTGATGACATATATACTTGCGAAGATAATTGACAAGACAATCGGTTTAAGAGTTACCGAAGAAGAGGAATATGTCGGACTGGATGTTGCCCAGCACGGTGAATCAATGGAGCTTTAAGGTGATCCCATGAAGAAAATAACAGCCATAATAAGACCGGAAAAACTGGAAACAGTAAAAGAGGACCTTGCTGAAAAAGGATTTAATGCAATGACTACCTTTGACGTTAAAGGCAGAGGTGAACAGAAAGGGATATGTCTCCAGTTCAGAGGTAAGCGGAACCTTATCGACATGATACCCAAGATACAGATCGATATCGTTGTAAAGAATGATGAAGTTGAAACGGTAATACAGACCATAAAACAGTCTGCACGTACCGGAAAGATCGGAGACGGCAAAATATTCGTATCGCCTGTGGAAATGGTAGTAGGAATAAGGGCAGAAGAATATATTACAGAATAAATCAGTAGGGAGGTTCCTTAAAATGGAATTCCCTATTACTTTTTAAGAAATATTATAAATAATTGATCGATCTCCAAAAATAGAATCCAAACTTTCAAATCATAACCGATCGGTATGAGAGAAAGATCATTACAATCTTTTTCAGAAGCCTACATCTACCCGAAAAGGTTAAAAGCAATGTAAGTAATGGTACTCCAATCTCAGTACATTCCATTATTACTGATTCGTAATCAGTGTCTTAAAGTATAAGGTATGGTCAAGTGAATTCCAGCAACAACATTTCTAAGAGAACTTATTCAAAGCTGATTGTTTTTGATATGGACAGCACCCTCATAGATGCGGAAAGCATCGATGAGCTTGCGCGTGCTGCCGGCGTTGTAGACAAGATATCCGTTGTAACTGAAAAAGCAATGAACGGAGAGATAGATTACAACCAAGCGCTTAAAGAAAGAGTTGCACTTTTAAAAGGATTGAAACTTGAAAAAGCAATGGAAGCAATGAATTCCATGCCCCTCATGCCCGGAGCAGAAGAGCTCGTCAAACATGTAAAATCCCTGGGATTCAAGACCGCAATACTATCAGGTGGATTTACACTTTCCACTGACAGAATTGCAAAGTTACTTGATATGGATTATGTGTTCTCCAACATACTGGAGATCGAAGACGGGTATCTTACAGGCAGGGTTTCCGGACCAATGACAGAAAATCTTTCAAAGGAAAAAGCTTTTGAACAGATAGCAAAGGAAAATGGTCTGAAACCTGAAAACTGTATTGTTGTTGGCGATGGTGCTAACGACATATGCATCTTTAAGATAGCAGGATGTGCAATTGCATTTAATCCAAAACCAATTCTGCGTCAATACGCAGATGCGGTCATTACCCAAAAACACCTCAGGGACATTATTCCAATAATAGATTCACTTGACTTGGAGTAAGCCCTGCGTATCGTGCATTAGAAATGCATGAAATGCCAGCTTTTTTGCTGGAGCGGGAGGATTCATAGAGCATGATGAAAGAACTGAACACAAAGAAGCAGGATTTAAAGTCTGCGTCCGAAGAGTACAAAGAGAAACGAAATGCATTGAACGCAGAAGCAAGCACTCTAGCAGCGAAGCGCAATGATCTCAACAAAAGCACAAAGGAACTTATCAATGAAGCACAGGAATACAAGAAGCTTCGTGATGAGAACAATGAGCAGGTAAAAGAGAACAAAGCAAAACGTGACGAGATCAATGCAAAGGCTAACGAAGTATTCGCAAAAGTCGATGCGCTGCGTGCTGCAAGTAATCTTACAGGTCCATCCATAAAGGATATCCGCAAGGAAATAGACCGTCTCGAATTCACACAGCAGACAGAAGTACTCACTCCTGCAAAGGAGAAGGATCTTGTCAGCAAAATAACAGAACTTCAGAAACAATATGTTGTCAAGAAGGACCAGCTCGAGAGCAATACCGAGCTTAAGAACCTGTTAGATGAAGCACAAGCGATCCGTGATGAGGCTTCCGAATTCCACAATGTCCTTTCAGAGTACGCACAGAAAGCTCAGGAGTATCATGACAAGATGATCTCCACATTCAAAGAAGCTGACAAGATGCGTGCAGAATCTGATGCTGCTCACAAGCAATTTGTCGAGTTCCAGGAGAAAGCTGACGAACAGCACAAACTGTTCATTTCAGCACAGAAAGAGATCAGGGACATCGACAAAGAAGTTCGCAAGATGCGCAAGGGAGAGACCGACGGAAGGAAGGTCGCATCAATGGAAGATGTCAGGAAAGATGCTGCAGAGCTATTTGACAAGTTCAAATCTGGTGAGAAGCTCACCACAGAGAACCTCATGACACTGCAGAAGTCCGGCATGCTCTGAACAACAAAAGTAATTTTACTAATGAGGGCAAGCTTTGCCCTCAATTTTATTATTGACTGTTTTAACCTTATTATTACTACTTTACTGCAATCTGATCAGCAAGTAACTTGGGCCATCATCAATAGCAGATATTGGGTCATATGCAGATAGATATAGGCAAGTCCCCCACATACATCAATAAAATACTTGAGCCAGAATTGTTATCTAAAACTCGACAAAAAAATAAAAAAAATGTAGCCTTGAAAATATAAAAGATACAAGGTCAATCAAAATTATGCAATTTCCTAAACTCAGGGTCCCTCATCAAGCAGATACCCCCATCATAAGTAGAATCTTTGCGGATCTTTCGCCAGACATCAGCAAGTTTGTCCTGATCGATATTACCAAACGATAAAGGCAGACATGCACATGGGAAAATATCCCCCTCTGGCGTAATATGTAACCATTTTCTGCCTGCAAAACAACCCATCTTCTTAAGTACATGTGGAATTGGGAACAGTTTTGGACCATCCATTTTTTCAGTCCTTTCTACGAAAGAATCGAATTTTCTGTGGTCTTCTAAGCTCATCAGGCCATCCGAACGGTCCATCCATCTTCCAGTAGGGACTATCTCGAAGAACGAGATCTCATGTACACCCATCTCAGTTGCCAGAGTGTAGAAATCATCCAGTTCATCAATGTTGTTAGGAGAGATGACGACATAGATATTAACAAGCAATCCGGAATCCAGTGAATTCTTTATCCCTTCAATGGCAGAGTTGAAAACACCTGAACGGCCACGCATTGAATCGTGACCTGCTTCATTTGCACTGTCAAGACTGACGCTGATCATATCAAGACCGGCTTCCTTTAGGAACATTGCTTTCTCAAGCGTTAGCCCGACACCTGATGTGAACATACCCGTGAGTGCCCTTTCCCGGTCCACATATTCGATGAGCTCTTCGAGACCATCATAGGTCAGCGGTTCACCACCATCAAAGACAATGAAGGTTGAACCCAGGTCAAGAACCTGATCAATGACGTTCTTTACGGTTTCAACAGGTAAAGTGGCTTTGTTCTTCGTATCAGGGAGAGCACAATGGAGACATTTATTGGGACATTCCTCCGTTATTGAAATGGTCACCTGCTCAGGAAGCATTTTCCCCCTTATATATCCCATCTGGCTTGACACAAGCCGATCAAAGGCTTTGCTTGGAATAGGAGGCATCCATGTGGAGAAGATAAGTTCATCCTCTTTTATAACAGCGGGCTTCTTACCATCGAATAGGTCCATCATATCGGAAGTGAGCGGTTTAATTGCCCTTGATGCAACTCCTGAGGTGTGCATTTTTACAAGACCATCATCTACTGTTGCATAGACCTTGAAGAACGGGTTCTTGTAGAAATAATACCTTTTATCAGAGGTCATAAGTTCATTTGCTCCTCAAAAGTGCCTTATAAGAAAGGAAGGAACGGGGATCTTTCTTCAACATGAAAAGGCCAAGTTGCATACACTTGTGAGTAGAATTACCTGAAAGGAATGAAAAGTCCTCATCTTCAAATGTCTTCATTAACCTATCGATCTCTCGATCCTCCATCTTGCGAAGGGTTTCGAGACCGATACGGCCAAGAATGTATTCAGCCCTGTATTCAGTGTTCCACTTACTCCGATATTCAGAAAGGACCTTGGCCGAAACATCGTCTTTAGCAATGGCATCAGCGGCAACATCACCACACATCTGACCGGCATGCATACCATAGCCAATACCGGACTGGCCTGCAGCCCCGCCCACGAGCATAACACCATCAGTATGCATCTGTTTTGGTATTGTGACGATGGGATCTCCACCAACTGCCCTTTCATGGATCACAAGATCATCTATGCCTTTAATTTTCTTGAATTTCTCCACCCACCTATCAAAGAATGGAGTTACATCTTTTCCATTCCTTCTAACATAGACCCCGAGAGTAGCAAGGTCCTTGCCACATGGGGAATATGTTGATTTCCAGCCAGGGCAGTGATTGCCAACATAATATTCGAACATATCCGGCTCGCCTATACCATCGGCCTCTACGAACGCTTCCATTGCCCATGCGATATCGTTAGAATACTTCATAGGTTGAAGCCCGAGAAGACCTGCAAGCTTTGAGTTTATACCATCTGAGACGATGACCATCTTACAGGTAAGCACCCCATCGTTCGTACTGAGCGACATCCCATTGCTGTTCCTTAAGATGTTATGTACATCGACACCCATACGCATCTCAACACCGGAATCTTGGGTCTGTTTGGCATAGAACTCATCGAATTTGAGACGATCAAGGAAATAAGCAGGAGCTTCTATCGCAACCCTGCCACCAGATGGTGCTACCAAATATGCTCCATTCATATTCTTAAGAACATAGCTCTGGTCCACCGCTTCGCCTGCCCTGTCGAACATTCCTTTGAAGAAAGTATTCGCAGGGTGTGTGGGATGGCCGATAATCTCTTTTTTATCAAGAAGAAGAACCTTCACACCTTTTCTAGAAGCATTACGTGCAGCCATAAGTCCTGCAGGAGATGCACCGATCACAATAATATCAGCATCCATTTCTATTACCTCCGATCACCAAAGAATTCCCGCATAGGAAGAAACACCAATGGAAAGGATCACATCGAGTATGAGTGAACCAAACATCACACCCCTGTACCTGGAACCCTGAAGGAACAACCTACCTCCACGTTCAGGAAGAGGATTTTTCACAAAATCAAGTGCCTTTGATAGCATCCACATACCTGAAAGTATGGCACCTGTAAAGAAGACAGGACCAAGTTCTGCGGTGATACCAATGGCCATTGATGCGAGGATACCAATTACCCAGCATGCAAGAATGAATTTGGATGTCAGAGGTACCCCAAATGTCACCGGGAATGTGGGTGCACCTTTTGCACGGTCACCTTCAACATCCCTGCATACTCCAGAAAGGGTGAAGCCCCAATCAGCAACACACATCATTATAAAGAAGAATATTGCCGGCAATGGCAATATTACACCATCATTTCCCCTGAGTATGCCCGCAGGGTCGAAAGCAAGCCAGATGCCGACCGGAACAAGCCCATAAGCTATTCCCACGGGTATGAAGCTTAAAAAGGTCATCCGCTTTGCGAACATTGAATATATGCTGATGGTCGCTACTGCGATGACAAGTATGAACAGAGATTCGGGATTCAGATAGAATGCTGCCACTGCTGCTACGAAGAAAAGGATGAGTGAATACGTCAATCCATTTTTCTGGGATAGCGTTTCAGATGCCAACGGCCTGTCAGGCAGGTTTATCTTATCGATATCCACATCACAGCAATCATTATACACATAAGAACTTGTGATGGCAGCATATCCACCTATGACAGCAATTATGAATGGAATGAGCGGAGGTAGTGCAGATGTGGCAAGATAAGATGCCAGCAGTGCACTCGATGCCGGAAGGGCAAAGTCCATATCCGCAATCTCCGGCCTTAGCAGTTCTAAGTATGGGTTGCGTGTTTTTGATCCTGTTGTTGATACCAAATGAATCACCAATGATGAGATATTTAATTGTTGTTTTCAATGAACATCAATGAATCACTCTTTGACGTCCGCGATCTTTTCCAGCTTTTCAAATAGAGGATGTTCAAGCTCTTTTCCCTTTATGAAAGTAAACTCTGCATCGGGATTCAATTCGATGAGCCGGATAGTATTTTCAAGAGCCTTGCCTAACGATTCGAGATCGGTGTCGTTGATAACTTCCGCATTGAACGGATATACCTCGGAAAGTTCAGCAGGGAATGAACCGAATGGTGCTTTGAATATAAGGTCATTATCAGATTCAGGATAGGTCCTCATTGAGAACGGTCTGATCACAGCAGTGCCTTTTATGGTGAAGCGCTCAAGCCTTTTGGAGAACCTTAAGACTTCCGGCCTTTGTGATGATTCAGGTCCACAGTAGAAGAACGTGGATTTGGAGGCAGGGTCGTATTTTTCGATCCAGTCAGAATATGAGTACATCCGTTTCAATGCTTCGAGCATTCTTGGATGACTGCGGCATCTCAGTTCCACAAGTTCCAGCAGGTTGCCTTCTTTTATAGATTGCTTTATAAGGCGAATTTCCTCAAATGTCACATAGAGGTTGTGCCTTGCCAGAAGATCACTGCAATTGTCGGCTTTTTTAACCTCTTCTGCTGTGTGTGAGACACATATTGGGCAGGAACATGGAAGATAACTCAGGTTATCAATATGATAGGTCCCTTTGGAAGTAATGTATCGCCTGTCCTTTGCATAGAGTGCATAAGCTGCAGAATCGAAAAGGTCGCATCCAAGTGCTACTGCCAGAGCGAACATCATTGGGTGACCGGCACCAAACAGATGAACGGGTACGGTGGGGTCAAGACCTTTTTTCGATGAGACGATGACGTCAACAAGTTCTGCATAGCGATAGGATTCCATCAGAGGAACGACTGCACCAATTGGATATACATCGAATTTGTGTTCACTAATGGTGCTGGCACATTTTTCACGCAGATCAGTATATGTAGAACCCTGAACAGGGCCTGCAAGAAGCATCTCGTCATTTACCATGCCGCGTGCTTCGATGAGACGTTTAATGGTAGTTTCCAGTTCTGATTCCGCACGTGATCGAGGTACATCCGGAGGGGTAGGTATGTCAAGAGGGACACCAACGTCTGATCCAATCGTTTTTTGAAACTCGATGATCTGTTCATTGGTTATCTCTATGTCCCCGTACACCGAAAGCTGGAAAGAGCCGGAATCGGTCATTATAGGTCCATCAAAATCAAGAAGTGAATGCAGACCGTCCTTAAGGGCTTTTTCCCGAAGCTCGTCCCTGCGTGATATGATGTAGGAGTTAGTTATTAACATCTGGGCACCGAAGTCCCTCATTTCGGAAGGTTTTATGACCTGAAGGTTCGGGTTTATTACAGGCATGACGGTGGGAGTTTCCACAGTTCCGTGTGGCGTTTTTAGTTTCCCAATGCGTCCTGCTGCATCTTTGTGGGTAATCTCGAATATCGATGACATTTGAGCATTAGATATTGGCTGATATTATATATTTGTATTTCATCACTTTTAAGATGAAATTTGCCAGTATATAATTTAAGCCCGTTATGTTCAATTTATTTCAATTTGAAATTATCCCGGATACTTTTTCAAATGCTTTTGCCACATCGGATTCTGATACATTCAGATCTTTGTTCTTGACTATACCCAGATCTGTTAGTATGATGTGACGGTCAATGTTTATGTTTGAAAGTTTAAGGGCCTTTTTAGTGCATTCCAGCGGGCATCCGTCTATTGCGATTATCCTGTCACAGCCTTCTGCAGATCTCACAAGACCAGATACTTTTCCGCCAATACCCACTGCACACATCATATTCCCAACTTCCCTGTCATTTAGCTCGATAACTATCTGATTGGAAAGCTGACCTACATTGGAAGCACCGGAGCAGGAGAATAGTCCGACATTGCCGGAGCAACATGTACATTTTATATCTTCAGCCATTATTATTACCACCTGTATTTACTGAGTGAGCCATTCCTTTACTTTATCTTCTGAAGGGATCTTGCCTGCGATCTTAACATCGCCATCAACAACAAGTCCGGGAGTTATCATTACACCATAGTCCAATATTTTGTTTATATCTTCGACTTTGGTTATTTCGGCATTAATGCCATTCTCATTCACTATTTTCTCAACCAGTTCTTTTAATTTGTTGCATTTTGCACAACCTGAGCCAAGTATTTCTATTTTCATGTATAAACCTCTTAATATTTTTGAAAGATAAACGTATTTTAGACTTTTATTATTTTCTCAATAACCCCTTTTCAATATATCTACAAGTTCATCTGCATGGGGCATATTCTCTACTATTCGTTGGCACACCAGGTCCAGATCATACTCACATCTGATTATCTGTACTGACTGCGTTTGCGTATCAAATACAGCACAACTTGCACGCACATCCCCATCCCTTGGCTGGCCTACAGAACCCGGATTTATTATTGCCACATCACCCACATGCCTGATGAAAGGAATATGAGAATGACCAATTATAATAAGATCCGCATCCACACCTTCGATCATCTCAAGTACATCTGCTTCAGGAGTATCAGGCTTGATGTATTCATACATGGACCTCGGACTTCCATGAGCAAAATGTATCTTTTTCTGTCCGGCTCTCTTTTCAATATAGAGTGGTAGCCCCCGGAGATAATCCATATGATCGATGCTGAGCTGGCCCCACGTGTATTCCCTGGTAGCGATGGAGAGGTGCTTGTACTTGTACCCACATCCGCAATCAACCTTTGAAGCCACTGCATTGTCATGATTACCTTTGATCGTAGCTATGTTCTCATTTTTGAGGAGTTCGATGCATTCAGAAGGATCAGGGCCATAGTCCACAAGATCGCCCAGGCAGATCACTTCATCATGAGGAACGGAAAGTACGGCATCAAGAGCATCTTTATTTCCATGGATGTCCGATATTATCAAGAATTTCATTTTTGTCACCTCATTATTTGAACATATGCTTTGTCTTCAGACATATGCTTACAAGTCCGAGCATTACAGGAACCTCTATGAGCACCCCCACAACGGTCGCAAGTGCTGCACCCGAATTCATTCCAAAAAGCATTGCTGCGACTGCAATTGCAACTTCGAAATGGTTAGAGGCACCAATTAGTGCTGTTGGTGCTGCATTTTCATAAGTCATCCCAATCACTTTAGCAATGCCATATCCAAGGAAGAATATGAAGAATACCTGAAACAGAAGGGGAACTGCGATCATCGCTATCACAAGGGGCATCTCAAGTATCACATCTCCCTGAAGTGAGAACAAGGCAATCAATGTGACCAGTAGTGCAGTAATAGAAATGTTATGCATTACAGGTGAGAAACTGTTCTCGAACCAGTCCTTTCCTTTGTTTGCCAGCAGATAATTTCGTGAGAAGTATCCGGCAAACAAAGGCACACCTACATACATGCTTACAGAAAGCAGAATTGTTTCCCAAGGAACCACGATATCATTTATGCCAAGCAAGAGTCTCGCAAGGGGTGCATATAGGAAGAGCATAGCCAGAGAATTAATTGCAACCATTACCAATGTATGACCCTGATTGCCCTTTGCAAGATATCCCCACACAAGCACCATTGCAGTGCATGGAGCGACTCCGAGCAATATCATTCCTGCTATGTATTGTGAGATCTGGAGCTCTGTGAGATAAGGAGAGAATACATTTGCCATGAACAGCCATGCAAAGAAGAGCATGGTAAAGGGTTTTACAGCCCAGTTGATGATCAATGTAGTAAGTACAGGTTTAGGGGTCTTTCCTGCTTTTACAACCTGTTTGAAATCGATCTGAACCATGATCGGATAGATCATGAAGAAAAGACAGATCGCAATAGGAATAGAAACCTCATATAACTGCATCGAATCCAATGTCCCGGCGATCTGTGGAAAGATCCTACCAAGAGCAATACCAATGACTATACATGCAAAGATCCATATAGTCAGGTATTTTTCGAAAAATCCCAGCTTTTTTTCATCAGCCATTATAATCTCCAACCTTTATCTATTTTTGAATACTATTGATACGATCATCCGATAACGTAACCAAATCCAAGTCCTGCAAGTGTAGCAATTACCACTACCAGTGTTATGTATGAAGCTCCTCTTTTTGCACCCAATATCCTGCTGATAACGATCATGTTCGGAAGACTGAGTGCTGGTCCTGCCAGAAGCATAGAGAGTGCCGGACCTTTACCCATGCCAAGAAGTGTAAGAGCACTGATAATCGGAACCTCGGTAAGTGTAGAGAAGTACATCAGGGCTCCTGAGACAGATGCTATCAGGTTTGATGAGACAGATTCACCACCAACAAACCGGGCAACATATTCAGAAGGAAGAACTTCCACAATTGCCCCTGCAAAGAACACACCGATCAGAAGAAGAGGTGTGATCTGCTTTACAAGGAACCATGTCTCACCCATCCATGAAGAGAGTTCCTCACGAGTGAACCACTTGAAAGACAGATAGATAGTAACAGTTATCAGAGGAACAAGTATTGCTGCCATCATCGTCCATGTACTGAATATCTCCGGAACAACAAGGATTCCCAGAAGCAGGATGAACAACAAAGCACTATTCTTGTGTTTTTCTTCTCCGAAAGTGGTGATCTTATTTCTTTCCACCTTGCCCCTTTCAAACATCGATGCCATTGTAAGTCCGACAACGATGGATAACGAGACAGCAACAATTGCCCTTGCCAAACCCAGGTCATAGCCAAGGATCTTGGCAGTGTAAACTATTGCGAGTATGTTAATGGCTGGTGCAGAGAACAGGAATGTAGTTGCAGGGCCAATCCCCGCTCCTCTTTTGTAGATCCCTGCAAATAGTGGGAGTACGGTGCAACTGCACACAGCAAGGAGGCATCCTGATGCTGCAGCTATTGAGTACGATACATATTTTGGTGCATCTGCTCCGAAGAACTTCAATACTGACTCTTTAGAGAAAAGTGAAGCTATCGCACCTGCAAGGAAGAATGCAGGTATCAAGCATAGAAGCACATGCAATGCAAGGTAGTTCTGAACTGATTGAACACCTGCATTCATAAGAGATAGTAAATAATAAGGGGAGACATTTCAAATAATGTTGAAATGCTATATGAGCATATCTATCTCAACTATTATTGAATTGATTTTTATGATTCAAGATGATCTAATAGACATTAAAATGAAGTACTTCCATTCAAGATCAAAACTGCAAAATGTGATCATGAATCGAAACATATCAGAAAAACAAAGTCAAACTAGTGATTTAAAATCAGTTAAACAAAAGAAGATTAATAAGAGTGAGCATAGCAGCGATGCAGATTTCCCGAAGACTCTCGTACTTCAGTACAGTAAGCAACGTGGGCAGACTTATCTTCTGTGTTCGGATGGGAACAGGAGTTGCCCTGCCACTGTGGCCGCCATACTCTTATTAATGAATGAAGCCAAGGTCCAAATCCAGATCAGCGCTTCTGAAGCGCGCGACCTTTGAGCTTTGCTCAAGAGGTCAGGATTTTAAGTCGGACCTTACTCTTGTAAATAAATGAAGCCAAGGTCCGGATTCGAACCGGAATGGTATCGCTCTGCAGGCGATTGCGTAGCCGCTCCGCCACCTTGGCAATTGGGAATGTAGTCTCTAGTAGGTGAAACATGCATATAAACTTTCACCTTGCGACAATTATTGGTACTATGTAATGAGATTCGAGAGAGATGATTATCTGTCAGAAACGAAATCAATCTCGTTGGAAATGCTGAGAAATAAAGTCACAACTACTGCGTTAAAGATCAGTCAAGAAAAGAATTGGATAGAGTGAGCATAGCAGCGATGTAGATTTCCCGAAGACTCTCGTACTTCA